>JAYVAQ010000258.1:0-3926 GCA_043750875.1 Rhodanobacteraceae bacterium | reverse complement strand
ATGTTGCCGGGTTCAATCACTTGACCGCCATACATTTTTACGCCGAGATATTTTGGGTTTGAATCGCGACCGTTGCGGGTTGAACCGCCTGCCTTCTTGTGTGCCATGACTTAGCTCCTGCTAGACAATGAGAGAAAGTGAAATACCGTTAGCTTGTCTTGCTTAAGCGCTAATCGCGGTAATTTCTACTTCGGTGTAATATTGGCGATGGCCTTGCTGCTTACGAAAGTGCTTGCGGCGCCGGAATTTGACGATGTGCACTTTGTCAGCGCGGCCTTGACTTAAGACCTTGCCGCTCACTACTGCGCCAGCCAGAGTTGGCGTACCGACTTTAACGTCATCGCCTTCGCCCAGCATCATCACATGATCAAACGCTACATCGGAACCTGCATCAAGTTCGAGTTTTTCAATTTTCAGCACGTCGCCTTGCTTGGCTCGATACTGTTTACCACCGGTTTGGAATACTGCGTACATTGTCCGATCCTTGACATGCGTACAACAAAGAAGCGGGACTATAAACGCGCTGTACTTGCTCGGTCAAGGCGCTATCATCGCGCAGCAGGCTAAAACCACTCAGGTTGCCAGGGGGCATTCATGTTAGTAGTCTTGCGGTGAGCGATACAGTAGATGCGTCTCGCGATAGGCGACACAGCAGACGCTTCTCGCTTTGGAAATGATCACGCTATTCGTGTAACGGTAAAAAATGCGTCGCGCAATCGCAGATAATGGGCGCTAAAATTTTAGGGATTATGATTATGGTAGGAAATGGGCATGTTTGATGTATTGCTAAAAGAACTTGCAAAGCGGCTGAATTTGGGTGGCAAGAGCGACGGCAGCGCCTCAGTTTCAGGCGCCAACGCATTGCTAGCGATGCTGCTTAGCCTGATGTTTGACGATAAGCGCGGTGGCTTTTCCGGCTTTATTGATCGCTTTCGTGCCAAGGGCTTAGGCGATGCGGTTACCTCTTGGTTTGGCAATGGCGAAAATAAGAGCCTAAGTACCGCCCAGCTGGAAATGGTGCTTGGGCCACAAGTTTTGGCGCAAATGGCATCGAGATTGGATTTGGCACCTAGCGTGGTTGCTACAGCGCTAGGGCAATTGATTCCCACCGTGATCGACAAACTTTCGCCCGACGGCCGCTTGCCTACTGGCTCGGTCGTGCCAGACGTGGCAAAAAGCTATCTAGGCAATTTTGCCGATTTCGCCAGCACAGCGGTGTTGCCGGAAATGGTTGCAAGTCACGCGGCGCAGCACACTTTGGAACACGGTCCAGTCGGGCTAAGTTCAAGCAACTCAAAACGATGGTTGTTGCTGATTCCGGTGCTGATCGCGCCGTTGTTTTTCATCAAGCAGTGTTCGCATGCCGTGGAAACACCCGCGCAATCTACAGCACCAACCTCGATTTCGGCCGAGCCCGCTGTTGCGCCAACGACTGAGCCCGAACCCGCAAATTCAGAGGAAAAATAGCACTTATGCTTACCATGGCCGTTGCTCTACTCGCTGCCAACGCAGCGACCGCCCCGATAGATAACGAGGTTCTCGCACAATTCGGCCCAGACCAGTCGGCACCCGCGACTTTTTTGGTGGTACTTAAAGGTACCCCCGATACCAATGCTGTGCGTGTTGGATTGGTCGGCGAAGCACGGCTCAAACACGTATTTGAGGCACTGTACGAACAAGATCAAGGTTTACACAGTTTTGCCAACAAGCACAGCATTGCATCGGCCGAACGTTTTTGGCTGGTGAATTCCTTGCTAGTTACCGGTGATGCGGAAATGCTGCGCAAAGTTGCTGCAGATCCTCAAGTCAGCGCGATCAAGGCCAATACGCTGCTGCACTTTAAGACACCCATTATTGAGTTTGGCGCTGCCCAACCGGAGCCAACCGCAGTTCGCGCAGCGACACCTGGGCAAAATTTGATCGGCGCGCCGCAGCTGTGGGCGCTTGGCATCAAGGGTGCAGGCGTAGTGATCGCCGGTGAAGATACTGGCTACGCCTGGCAGCATCCCGCGCTGATCGCCAGTTACCGGGGTTGGAACGGCAGCGTGGCAAATCACAACTACAACTGGTTTGATGGCATCGCCGATAACAGTTTAGGCACCGGCGGTAGCTGCGGCATCAACAGCGCGCAGCCATGTGACGATGGCAGCCACGGCACCCACACGATGGGAACGATGGTCGGTGATGACGGCGCGGCGGAGCAGGTCGGCGCAGCGCCCGAAGCGAAATGGATTGGTTGTCGCAATATGAATCAAGGCGATGGCCGCCCCGCGACGTATTTGCGCTGCATGCAGTGGATGTTGGCACCCACCGATTTGGCCGGTGCTAATCCAGATACCAGCAAAACCCCGCATGTGATAAATAACTCTTGGGGCTGCCCACCTTCGGAAACCTGCACGGTTCCAGATGTCTTACAGGCGGGCGTTGCGAACCTTCGCGCCGCAGGAATTTTATTTGTTGCGGCCGCGGGGAATAGTGGCAGTGGTGGCTGTGGCACGGTGTCAGACCCACCGGCAATCTATCCAGAAACTTTCACAGTTGGCAATATTAGATTGGATTCAACGATGAATACCGGTTCCAGCCGTGGGCCGGTCACCGTGGACGGCAGCAATCGCCGCAAGCCTGACGTGTCAGCGCCCGGTACCTCTATTCGCTCCACCGTTCCGCCGTCGGGCTACCAAAGTTTCAGCGGTACCAGTATGGCCTCGCCGCATGTTGCCGGTGCTGCCGCGCTACTGATGAGCGCTTTTCCGGATTTACGGCGCGATCCAGATGCGGTGGAAGAGTTACTTGAACGTACTGCGGTCCCAATAACTTTAACGCTGACATGCGGCGGTATTGGCACCACCACGTGGCCCAATAACATCGCTGGTTTTGGCCGCATCGACGTGCATGCGGCTTATCAAGCAAAGTTGGCGGAACAAGAAGGCTTTCAGAACGGCTTCGAATAGCGCGTTTACTTTACTGACTAATTTAATCGATCAATTTGGCTTCGCGAAGCTTAATTCGTTAACCGCTTTGTATGACATAAATTCTCGAGAGCCAAACTTAAGCCCAAGACTATTCATTAAATCTCGATCATTTTCAGAATAGAGAATTGCGATCCCTTTTGGCGCGAGCAGATCGCGGGCGCCGCCGTTACGTCGGATGCGTCGCATCGGATCATCCTGCTGAGCGATAGCAATTATCTGGACTCTCGACACAGAAATTTTCTGATACCGTTCAAATAGCATTGCGACGCGCTTTGTTCCACCATTGCACGCCATAATCTCAAGCCGATCGTGCTCTGAGATAATCGTCCAGAAATTCGGTGTATATGCAAAATCGGATACAACCCACCAAATATTTTTTCTTGAAGCAGCCGAAATAGTTCCTTTTGCATCTCTATTACGACCGAGGTTTAAATACTCTCGGCGAATAAAAATTAGCCCAAAAGCACATTTTGAACTTGCTTCATCAACTCGAAGCAGAATGCAAAGTTGGTTTATAGCCTCCGGGGGAATCATCCAAGCACTGCCCCCGGAAGTAGTCGATTTAACGTCTACTTCGCGTCCGCCAACGAGTAAATCCATCCGAACGCCCGTGGGAACTTGCAACCAGTCCCTAAGAAGAATTTCAAACTTGGTGCCCAAATATGTTTTCTCAGTTTTCTCAAGTTGCTCAAAGGAATGCCTGCGACTACGCGCTGTATCTATGACTTCGTCGATTGCAGAACGAAAAAAGCTTCTCAGCTTTTCTTCGAGCAACTCTTGCCCGCCAACCGCACCCAATAAATCGGCTTCGAGCGCGGAAAGCTCCGCAAAATCCTGATGCGAGTTCGCTAACGCGAAGCGCCCATTTGCTACAGGATTTGTCATGCTGCCTTCATAGCAAAAATGCTTTTTGACGACAGCGCTAGCATTAATTTTTGCGCAACTGCACATGCA
>JAYVAQ010000257.1:0-2145 GCA_043750875.1 Rhodanobacteraceae bacterium | reverse complement strand
ACGCGTTATAGCTTTTTGCTACAACCGCCATTTAAGTTGGGCTGGCAGCCGATTAAGCTAATAGTCAACTTTAAACGATATAGCCTTTTTGCCCAAGTAAGGCTTTGCTTATAGCTTAAAGCTGTACGAGTTTTTTCGAAGGAATTTGATGCGCACCGACACCCGCGTCAAGCCGCAAAAATGCTGCTGTCAGCGAGGTGCAGTTTCAAGCGCCTTCACCAATTTACGAGCGGTGGTAAAGACTGACGGCGGCAAGCGCATCGCCTGTGCATCGTCAATTGCTGCGCGTAAATTCATTGCCGTGGCTGCCACTCCTCATCACGAATACGCCGCTCTGCCTCCTTCATGGCGTATCGCGCATAAGTTGGATCGGTGCGATACAGGCGTGCGTCTACCCGGTCGTTGGCACGCATTTCCCAATCTCGACCGAGTATGACGTAAGTAATTTCGTAAATCGTTTTTGCAACAATCAGCACGCAAGCCAGCACCACCAGCGTGGCTAAATCGGTGTAACTGGCTAGCCACATGGAGAGCAGAAAAACCGGCGTGATCAGACTGGCCATGCCGTAGGTTTTCATCGCCTGCACCTTCACGGCGGCGAAGCTGCGTTTGCGCAATTGTGCGACGGTGTCGATCACGAAGTGCAGCACTAGAGGTATGACGATGATCCACGCCTTGCCCATCCATTCCTGTTTCACAAACGCCCAGCCACTCGCGGCTTGCGTCCACTCGTCCATCGAACTAAGCAGCCACAGCATCACGCCAAGAGTGAGCACTTCAGCCACCACGCTCATCGCCACAAACTGCGCTAATAGCGAGCCTGAAGTCACCAACTTGCCGCGAGCGCCAACGTCGTCGTCGCCATGAAGATGCATCGGTTGCAGCGACCCCGGCACTGCGCGTTCAGTTTTCCTCCGGCGCTGCGAACCACCCGTGTAAATTGCATGTGGCAAGCGGTAGTGGCCGCGCTTTCGCGTGGTTTCACAATGAATGTAAATCTGCGCTGCCATCAGCGTGACCCGCGTGAGCTTTTCGAACCAGAAGCACACCATCACGCTGGCAGGCGACCAGCCGCCGGCCAGCAATCCGTATAGAGCCACGCTGCACATCCAAACCGGCTGTAGCAATGCCGAGCCGATGCTGAATGGATTGCGTGATTCTCGGTCGCGCGACACCGCCGTCAGATGCTCAACCGCCTTCTCAGATTGCGCGACGACACGAGCCTCGGCTGCGACCTCCTCCGCGCGCACCGCGTCCTCCGTCATGATGACGCGAGCCCAATTCTTCTTCACACGCCCCATACTTCGCTTTTCAACATACCGCGCCGATTGCCGAACGCGGAACTCGGCGGCGCGTAAGCGCTACACAAAGAAACGCCACCACACATAATGCGCGCCCACAAACGCGCCAACCGCTAGCGCGGGGCCACAGAAATAGAGCGAAAAAAACCACAGCGAACCAAAGCGCTCGATTTGCGCAGCTTTGGGCTTTGCGTGCGGGTAGAAAATTTTGATAACCGTTCCCAATTTGCCCGTGGTCGCAGGCGATGAAAGAGGCATTTTTACCGTGTGGACTTTTCCGTCAGTTCCGGTAAAGCGCACGATTGGATAGTGCGCCGTTGTGGAGGTGCGGCCGTTGGAGGATTCCACCACTTCATAATCAATAATCGTTCCGGCAACGCGCACGCCGTGCCGTATTAGCAAAATAGTCCTCACCGCAAACAGCGCTCCGATTAACGGAAGAACGCCAAAAACGATGATCAAAAACCATTTCATCTTGTTTGTTCTTGAGCCGCAATTTGTTGTTCCGGTGTGAGCTTCACTTGATATGTCGCCGCCGCCGCGAACTCAGCCACCATCCGACGCAGATTAAGGGTATCGCACCAAGGCAGATCCACAAAAAGCGTGCGCTGTCGGGCTCTTCGAGCGTGGTTTTGGCCGCATACGGCTGATCTTTTTCGAACCATATTTGGTGTGGCGCTTTGGCAGCCTTCACCGCTGGCAGCGCTGCGTCACATTCGGCGCGCGACGGGTAGTTGACCCAACCTTTCGTCGTGAATTTTGGTGAGTGCTTTGAAGTTTCGACACCCTGCTCATACCCATGCTTAACGAAGCCCGTGGCGATGAATTCGTAGGTCACATACAG
>JAYVAQ010000256.1:0-2140 GCA_043750875.1 Rhodanobacteraceae bacterium | reverse complement strand
GCGAAAAATTCTCAAACCCCAGTCGCAGCCGCGCGTACGAGCTTTGATCCCGCGAAAAAGCTTCAAAAGACAACTCGTCCGGGTGCACGGTAATCACCGGGTCCAATACGCGATACGCCTCCATTTCATCGCGTGCAGCGAAACTCATATAACGCACGCGTGCGGCGGTGAAGTCCTTACGGCGCAAGCGCCGATTCGCGTCAAGCTCGCGCAAACGCAGGTTTAATTGCCCAACTTGCTCCTTGGCGGCTAATGATCGCTCCCCGAATGTAGTCACGAACTCACGATCTTGCGTTTCTAACCAAAGGCGATACGCCAAGCGCTCTTTCGGCCGCCATTTAAAGTCACTAACCACGACGTCATACAGTGCAGCAAAACCCTCACGCGCCAATACGGGCGTGGCAAGTTGGCCGCTGAAAAACGTGGTCTCACGCAATAAGTTGGTGGACAAAGCCAACCGCGCGCCGCCTACTTCCTCAGTTAATGTACTGCGTGCGCTGTAGCGGTAGTCTAGATTCACGCTGCCCCCGCCGCTGCTTTGGACATTGTCTTAGAATACGAAAACTTTCTTGGAAACCGTTCGTGCTGAGCCTGTCGAAGCATGTAGCCGCAGATTTCCTGACGCATGACCGCTTCGTTAGGAACTGTACGGCTCTGCCCTTCGACAAGCTCAGGGCGAACGGTTCTTTCATGGAACACTTCAAACATATTCTGGCCGTGGCAATAGTTCCGCCAACTGCCAATCACTGGCAATGTGCGGAAAGCGCAAGCGCAATAAAGTCAGCGCCGCCAACAGCGGCTCCGCGTCCGCGCGCGTAGCTACGCGCAGGCTGTCATTGAACAGTGCGATGACAAGCTCGGCGTGCTCAGCATCGACGGCGCGGGCTTTAGCAAAAGCAATCAAACGATCTTTAGCTAAACGCGGCATACGTGGCCGACGCAAACACAAGCGCAGAAAACTCTGCACTCGCGCAAATGCCTCAATTCCGGCGGGCAAATGTCGCTCGATCAATACCAACGCAAACGCTTGCATGGTCTTGTGTGGATGCTCAATCAGCTTGAATAGCAGTGCGGCAACATCCAAGTGATCCAAATGCGCTGCAACCCAATCGCGCGCAAAACTTTGTACCGGCGTTTGATTCGAATCACAGAGCGCAACAATTGCCTCCAATCCAAAGCGCGAAAAATCGATTCGACCGATCAGCGCCATCGCTGCGGCGCGCGTATCCGGATAGCGTGCATCAGCGATGCGTAATAACGGCGTGGGATCCATATGCAATTGCAACACCGCCTGCGCCAACAGTGCGCAAGCCACGCGTCGCAAGCTGGGCAAATCGGACTCCGCCAAATCCAGGGCGCGCGGCAAACCCAGTGCCGTCAACGTGTCTGATCTGACTTGCAAAAATGCCGCCGCGACTTCGCGCTGTGCGCTGCGGGTCGAATCCAAAAGCTGGGTAATACTGTGAAACGCCAAGCGCGGCGCAAACTCTGCCGCCTGCGCGGTAATCACCTCAACGAATGCCGTTAGTTGGTCGGCGTCCAGCGGGGAAATTACTAAGTCATGCAGCAGCTGCGTCCATAGTGTTTCGCGGCTAATGCTCGGCACTAGCTTAAGAATTTTCTGCACCGCTTGAATTGCAGCCGCGCGGCCTGCACCGGTGCTACGACTTAGCAACGCGTTTATCGCAGCGTGCTGACCCAACGCGCTATTCGCGCTTTCGTCCAGCAGCGCTAACGCCAAAGCGCGTGCAATGCCGGAGCCATCTAGCAATGCACACAGCAAGTCAATATCGGGCTGCTCGCGATCAAATCGACGCGAAATTTCAGCGCCCGCTAAGCGCTGCGCCGCTACTTCCGGTGCAGCCAAAATGTTCGTCAAATGTTGTGCGGTCGCGGCCTGCATTAGAGTAGGCTCGGCCAGCACCGCAGCTAGCGCCAGTTCGCGCAGCATCGGCAGACGTGCGTCGCTGAGCAATTCAATCACTGCCACCGGCGTCAGCTGCCACGCCTGCTTAAACGGCATGGCTTGCCATTGCGGCGCGGAAATTGCTCCCAAAACTCGTGTTGCCCAGCTAGAAAAACGCACTGCGGATGGGCTAAACACAATCTTGTGCAACAACCAGCAGCCGCCAAACGCGGT
>JAYVAQ010000255.1:0-2786 GCA_043750875.1 Rhodanobacteraceae bacterium | reverse complement strand
CCGCAAAAACGCCTGGCACTGAGGTTTGCCCACGATCATCAATGATGATTTCCCCGTGCGCCGAAAGCGCCAGCGTGCCTTTGAGCCAATCAGTATTGGGCAACAATCCAATTTGCACGAACACACCTTCCAACGCCAACGTATGCGGCGCTTGGCTCGCGCGATCTTGGTACACCAGCCCAGTAACTTTCTGCCCGTCGCCTCGCACTTCTGTGGTTTGCGCATTCACCACGACATCCACGTTCGGCAAACTGCGCAATTTGCGCTGCAACACTTCGTCCGCGCGCAGCTTGCTATCAAATTCAATCACCGTCACAAAGCTAACAAGCCCGGCCAAATCAATCGCCGCTTCGATACCGGAATTGCCGCCGCCAATCACTGCGATACGTTTGCCTTTGAACAGCGGGCCATCGCAATGCGGGCAAAACGCGACACCGCGATTACGATACAACTCCTCGCCCGGCACGTTCATAGTGCGCCAACGCGCGCCGGTAGCTATCACCACGCTTTTTGCACGCAATGCCGCGCCATTCTCCAATTGCACCTCGATTAGGCCATCGGCTTTAGTCGCCGGTTTGAGCTTGGTGGCGCGCTGCAAATTCATCACATCGACATCGTATTCGCGCACGTGTTGTTCCAACGCGGCCACCAACTTGGGGCCTTCGGTGGCTTTGACCGAGATGAAATTTTCGATCCCCATCGTATCTAGCACTTGGCCGCCAAAGCGCTCCGCCACGATCCCGGTGTGAATGCCCTTACGCGCCGCATAAATGGCCGCCGCCGCGCCAGCCGGGCCGCCACCGACTACAAGCACGTCAAATACCGCCTTGGTTTTTATTTTTTCGACGTCTCGCGCCGCCGTATTGACATCCAATTTGGCCAAGATTTGCGCGAAATCCATGCGCCCTTGGCCGAATAGCGCGCCATTGAGATACACGCTTGGCACCGCCATGACCTGACGCTGCTCAACTTCTTTTTGAAACAAAGCGCCGTCAATAGCAACGTGCTTAATGTTTGGATTGACGATGCTCAGTAAATTTAACGCCTGCACCACATCCGGGCAGTTCTGGCAGGACAGCGAAAAGTAAGTTTCAAAGCTGAGACTTCCTTGCAGAAGTTTTGCCTGCGCAATCAATTCTGCCTCGACCTTTGGCGCGTAGCCACTGACTTGCAGCAAAGCCAGCACTAAGGAAGTGAACTCATGCCCGAGTGGAATTCCGGCAAAACGCACAGCGATCTCACTTTGATCACGCTGAATTAAAAACGACGGCGTGCGCGCATCGCTGCCGGTGAAATCC
Organism: Rhodanobacteraceae bacterium; assembly: GCA_043750875.1. GTDB lineage: Bacteria > Pseudomonadota > Gammaproteobacteria > Xanthomonadales > SZUA-5 > JANNYA01. The sequence continues at coordinate 1,488 of JAYVAQ010000255.1, read as the reverse complement.
AAACTGATTTTGTCGGCCAAGCCAGCAATTGTTTCCAGCAGGCTTTTGAGCTCTTGCGAACTCGCACTTTCATCCAGCGTGGCAACCAGCGTAATCGGGCTGACCAAGCGCTCCAGATAGCTTTTGAGTTGTGCTTTCAGGGCGTCGTCTAACATGGTGTGCTCCGTTTAAAATGTTTGTTAATGCAAAAGGTGCGATTCAAAACGTAACTTCATTGTGGGATTTCAAGGTCAAAGCGGCTGCCACTAGACCTTTAAACTCGTCTTTGCGAGCGCAGCGAAGCAATCTAGCTTTAGACGACGAGATTGCTTCACTGCGTTCGCAATGACGAATCGCAGGTGGACGCTTAACGGGGCCCATGGAAAACGAACAGCCAAACCGCCACAACATGTGGCGGTTTGGCTCGCGGCTTTTAATTAAATCTTGCCAACCAAATCCAGCGAAGGCGCTAAGGTTTTGTCGCCTTCTTGCCAACTGGCCGGGCAAACTTCGCCTGGGTGCGCCGCGACGTATTGCGCGGCTTTGACTTTGCGCAGCAGCTCAGCAGCGTTGCGCCCGATACCGCCCGCGGTAATTTCCACGATCTGAATTTTGCCTTCAGGGTCCACCACAAACGTGCCGCGATCCGCCAAGCCAACCGCTTCAATCAACACATCAAAATTGCGCGAGAGCACGTGGGTTGGGTCACCAATTAATGGATACTGGATTTTCTTGATCGTCTCTGAGGCGTCATGCCAAGCTTTGTGGGCAAAGTGGGTATCGGTAGACACACCATAAATTTCAACGCCCAATTTCTGAAATTCGGCGTACTGATCCGCCAAATCACCTAGTTCGGTAGGGCAAACAAAAGTGAAATCAGCTGGGTAGAAGAAAAATACTGACCACTTGCCTTTGACGCTGGCCTCACTGACTTCAGTGAATTTGCCATTGTGATAGGCGGTGGCTTTGAATGGTTTGATTTCGCTATTGATTAAGGACATGCGCTAACTCTCTACGTTAAAGGTAAGGGGTGGGATTGAAAAAGGTGCTTCGGTTTCGTTCCGACCTTAGCGCTGTACCTTGGTATTTTAAAACCTAATTAAAAGCCAAGTATCGATAGACGTTGTGAATACATACATAAACCGAAACACCGGCCAAGGCCGTTTTCAATGCCTTTACGAACCCGCGAGGGCTTAAGCCTTTTGCGCTTGGGCCACCCTGCTAAACTGCACGCAACCTCCAACTGTCGACGTCAAATGGCCAAGCGCATTAATTATCTGCAGACTGATCGCGGCGAACTTCCGATGTATGCGATCGGCATCGTCGAGCAAGATTGGGACAGCTATACCGCAACCGATCACGCTGTCTGGAAGCAGCTGTTTGAGCGCCAAAGCGCGCTATTGCCCGGGCGTGCCTGCGATGAATTTATGGCGGGCCTAGAAGATTTGAATCTGGGCCCCGATCAGATCCCAAAATTTTCCGAGGCCAACAAAGTCCTGCGCGCCAAAA
>JAYVAQ010000254.1:0-7181 GCA_043750875.1 Rhodanobacteraceae bacterium | reverse complement strand
GAGGACGTTTACGGCGGCAAGCTCGTCGCCGCAATGGATCGCCAGCATCCTCGCGATTTATTCGACGTAATACAGCTATTCGCGCACGAGGGCATCACTGCTGGCATTCGGCGCGCCTTCGTGATCTATCTAGCCAGCCACAACCGCCCGGTTCACGAAGTGCTGTTTCCAACCCAACGTGATATCGAAAAAGAGTACGAACGAAACTTCAAGGGCATGACCGCAGAGCCAGTCGAGTTGGCTGCACTATTAGCCGCACGCGCACGAATGGCGCAAGAACTTCAAGATGGTCTGGATGCGGATGAGCGTCAATTTTTATTGTCACTCGTGACTGGTCGCCCAGAATGGCCGTTACTGGGAATAGCGCACGCCGAGAAGTTGCCAGGAATTCGCTGGAAACTACAAAACCTTGCGCTGCTCGAGCGCAAGAATCCAGCAAGATTCGCTGAGCAGGCCGAAGCATTGGCGCAGCGTTTGCAACAAACTTAAAGATGGGGATAGCGACCCTGTTTCTTATAGAAGTTGCCCGTCGGGGAGTCCCTAATCATATGGGTTTGCCCGCGCCCTCAATATTCCGCGATAGCAGCCGAACAAACCCCAGCCTCACTCCCACTCAATAGTCGCTGGCGGCTTCCCCGAAATATCATAGACCACGCGCGAAATGCCTTTGACTTCATTGATGATGCGCCGGCTAACCCAGTCTAAAAAGTCATAGGGCAAATGCGCCCAGTGCGCGGTCATAAAATCAATGGTTTCTACCGCGCGCAGGGCGATCACCCAATCATAGGCGCGGGCATCGCCGACCACGCCGACGGATTTGATTGGTAAAAACACCGCGAATGCTTGGCTGACGCGGTCGTACAGATCCGCGCGGCGCAGTTCGGCGATGAAAATGGCGTCGGCTTGCTGCAATAGCTCAACGCATTCGGCCTTGATTTCGCCCAGCATGCGCACCGCCAAGCCGGGGCCAGGGAATGGGTGACGATAGACCATGGTTTTCGGTAAGCCCAGCGCCACGCCTAGGCGGCGCACTTCGTCTTTGAACAGCTCGCGCAGCGGTTCGACCAACTTCATATTCATGCGCTCGGGCAGGCCGCCGACATTGTGGTGGCTTTTAATCACGTGGGATTTGCCGGTTTTACTGGCGGCAGATTCGATCACATCCGGGTAAATCGTGCCTTGCGCCAGCCACTTTGCGCCGCCGTGCTGCTTGGCTGCGGCTTCGAAGATTTCCACGAACACCCGGCCAATGGCTTTGCGTTTTGCTTCCGGGTCGCTTAAGCCCGCGAGTGCGCTGAGGAACTGCTTTTTGGCGTCAATGCGGATAATTTTTAACCGGTCATCGGTGCGGTTTTGTTCTAGCGCCAGCGCATCGAACATCGCCATCACTTCATCACCTTCGCGTAGGCGCAGCAGGCCGGTGTCGACAAATATGCACGTTAGTTTGCTACCAATTGCACGATCCAAAAGCGCAGCCAGCACTGACGAATCCACGCCGCCGCTCAAACCCAGCAACACCTCATCGCTGCCAATTTGCGCGTGCAGGCGCTGCAGGCTGTCGCTGATAATATTTTCCGCCGTCCACAGCGGTTGGCATCCGCAGATCTCGATGGCAAAACGTCGCAAAATTTCGCCACCTTGTTTGGTGTGCGTCACTTCCGGGTGAAATTGCACGCCGTACAATTGGCGTGTGTGATCGGCCATCGCGATAATCGGTACGCTGGCAGTCAGCGCGGTCACGACAAAACCCGGCGGCACCGCCTCCACGCGGTCCCCGTGGCTCATCCACACGTCCAGATGGCTTTCGTGCTCGCCGTCCGCCAGCCCATCCAATAACGGTGTGTGGTTTTTCAGCAGCACTTGCGCGTAACCAAATTCGCGGTGTTCGCCGCTGAGCACCGCACCGCCCAATTGTGCCGCCATGGTCTGCATGCCATAGCAAATGCCCAACACCGGCACGCCTAGGCTAAAGCACAGCGCCGGCGCGCGTGGTGGGTCGGTGTCATTCACGCTTTCCGGCCCGCCGGAGAGGATCAAGCCTTTAGGCGCAAATTTGGAAATCAGCTCGGGTGCTACATCCCACGGGTAAATTTCGCAGTAAATGCCCAGTTCCCGCACGCGCCTTGCAATTAACTGCGTGTATTGCGAGCCAAAATCAAGAATCAGTAGCCGCTGCGCGTGAATATCTAAAGTAGGGTCGGCGTTTTGCATGAAGTTGGGCCAGCTAGAATCACGGGCCGCGATTGTAGTCAATTTTTCAGCGTCGCCTCTGCAGCGCATCGCGGCAAGCGGGCAAAACTTTCAGCTAGCCCCGGCGCGCTACAATGACGATTACGTTGATGAGTTGCCCCCTATGTCTGAACCGATTCGCCTTGCCAAACGCGTTGCCGAACTGCAGCGTTGCTCGCGCCGCGACGCCGAGCTTTATATTCAAGGCGGTTGGGTGCAGGTGGATGGCGTAGTCGTGGATCAGCCGCAGTGCCTAGTCGCCGATCAGCAGGTCAAGATTGATCCGAACGCGCAACTGGCACCGATTGCGCTGGTCAGCATGCTGATGCACCGGCCTGAGCTTGAAGTTGACGCCTTGCCCACCGCGCGCACCCGTGCCGCAGTCGACCCCTCCGGCGTGCTACTGCACGCGCGCCATTTTGCCAAGTTGAGCGAAGTGCTGCCGCTAGAACCGCAGGCTTCGGGGCTGGTTATTTTTACGCAAGACCGGCGTTTTGCCGGCCATATGCAAGAAGACGGTGACCGCTTCGAGCAGGAGTTCATCGTCGAAACCGAAGGCGAAATTGACCCTTATGGCTTACAGCGTTTGCGCAGCGGCCTAAGTTTTAATGGCCGCGCGTTAGCGCCTAGCCAAGTCAGTTGGCAAAACGAAGTGCGTCTGCGCTTTGCGCTCAAAGGCGTGCAGCCCGGGCAATTGGAATCGATGTGTAACGCTGTGAATTTGGCGGTTGTGGCGATCAAGCGCATACGCATTGGCCGAATTCCGCTGGCAAAAATTGCGTTGGGGGAATGGCGTTATTTGGATGAGAGGGAGAGGTTTTGAGGGAGGAGTCCATAGATTGTAGTTAGCAAACTTCCTACGTGTATTCAAAATCAAATTCTGGAGGATTCCCATCAATGTCCTCTTCGCTCATACACCAATATTTCGCAACTTGGCGCTTCACAAACGACTTGAATATTCCGTTCGCCGACACACGAGCAAAAGTATCTCGAAATACATTCGCATCCGCTAAATCTACTATTTCGATCTCATAGGGTCTAAAAAACGTTCTCTTTCCAAATGGCGCGCGCATCATCAGATAGATAATGCAAAGCGTGTTCAAGACTACGGTTTCTGTTGGGCGCTCGTGATACGGGACAAACAACACAGTTCGAGGTCGAACCAAGTGCCTGACGGCGACGACCATAGATTCTAAAATTTCAACTTGAAACCTGGATCGAAGCTGATGCGATGGCCTCGCCTTTATGGATGTGACATGTTTCCATGTAAAACTCGGTGCTGCTAGAAACTTTGTTGAACGAATACCGTCCAGTAGCACGCCATACTTGTTTTCCAACCATTCGGGATACGCCAATTTGGCGAAGGATCCTCCCGATTCAGACTCGACACGACTCAGTAACTTTGGACCAGAACCAACAATAGCCAAGTCGGCTGGGCGCGCCAAGGCATCCCCGGTTGATAGGCGAATGCAAATTGGCCCAGTCTTAATGGGATTACCACTGTCTCGACTCACGAACATTTACCCATGGCACCCAAAGCTTAATTCAGCCGACACGCGGCCCGAAAACCAATACTAGCGCGATACCGCATGGTGGACTTAATTAGCTAGCTTATGAAATAGCAATTTCGAGATACCCGTTTTCTCGACTCGCACTAATAGCTTCAATAATGGCGGGCAATGATTTTTGAATTCGCGGCCAACTTGTAGTGCTCAGCACCACGACTGCAATTTTTCGCCTGATAAGATTTTGCTGATACTTAAGATTTTGATCGGTCGTAACCAAGACTTCAAAGCCATAGCTTTCAGCGTGCTGAAGTAATGCGCCATTTTCCAACTTGCCCCAGCCCAATTCGTACGCGGTTGAAACTTCATGAGACTCCAAGTGCTTGCGTAGAGGTGCCGGTGTGCCTTGATCGAACAGAACTCGCATTAAGCTGCTTTCAAGCTTTGCGCCGCATGCTCCAAAACATCGCGCGCCTGCGCCAAAGTAACGCCAGGAAACCAGGCCACAAACTCGCCAAGTTGCGCGCCATCTTCAAGATTTTCAAACAGTGCCGAAACAGGCACACGTGTTCCTCGAAATAACCAAGCGCCGCTTACCTTGCCTGGGTCACGTTCGACAGATTTGCAGTCTGACCAATTGTTCATAGCACTAAGCTCTCAAAATAAGAAAAGCTGTCGGAGTAGCAAACTTTGAATTCAGCCGACATGCGGCCTGAAAGCCTATGGTAGCGCGATACTGCCGAAGGCCGCAGTACCAGCCGAAGTTCCCATCGGAACCGCTTAACCGAAATCCTCAGCGCGCCCTCAAATCGGAAACCGTCCCATAAATATCGGCGTTGTCGCTGACAACTAAAGCTTCGCCATCCAATGGAATCGGCAATTGCGCGAGCCCATAAAGCAGCTGGTCTAATTTTTTGCCTTTAGCCTCAAGTGCTTCCGCTCGGCAATAGCCAACAACAAGCTGAAAACCATCCACGGAGCGCACAACTCGACCCCGAAGAAACCCGCCATAGTCAGGCTCATCTTTTAGGATGTGCTCGAAGCCTTTTGGCAAATTTTTCCGGTGCGCCGCTTTCGCATCGAATAGCTTTCCTTCTGGGTAGATCCAGAACACAAACTCTGGCGCTTGATGCGTGAACGCTTTTATTTCGGATCGCCTGCCACTGTATTGAGCAGCAAGGAATGGAAAACGTTTTGTAGCTTCTGCGCGCGATAGCGAGCCTACTGTGACCATTGGGCCTCGTGTTTCAAATGTCGCATTTTGGTGATGTCTAGCGGTTGACTAAATAGAGCGCCGAAGGCCAGTCCGCTTGAAAGAAAGGTTAGACCTCTGGGGCGTGACATACGGCTTCGATGTTGTGCCCATCTGGCCCAATGACGAAACCGCCGTAATAGTTTGGGTGGTACTGTGGCCGCAACCCTGGGGCACCGTTGTCTTTGCCTCCGGCTGCAATCGCTGCAGTGTAGAACTGCCGCACTTGCTCGAGATTCTTTGCCGCAAACGCGATGTGTATTGGCCCAGGGCTGCCACCGAACGATCCGAACCAGAAGTTGCCCTCGCCTTGGCGACCGACCATCGCCCAACCTTCCCCTTCCATCGTGATCCCAATGCCCAGGGGCCGAAGCGCCTGGACAAGCAATTCTTTGGTCTTGAGGAAGTCTGTGACGTTGAAGCCAATGTGATCAAAGACCATGAGAGATTCCCTGCCGAAAATCGTGGAGTTAGGGCACGAAGCCTATCAAATTGGTGGATTCACGGTACTTCGGAAGAGCGAGTCAAACTACAAATATTGCCGCGCGAATGCGGATCGGGCGAATTCCGTTGGGAGCAAAATAATCTGCCCCGCTGTGCCAACCACTTTGTAGGGATTAGACGCGAAATGTGGATTCGCCGAAAATATAGGGCAGCAGTCTAGCAATATTGTGCGCATCGTCGATGCCGCGATGATGAGTACCAGTGAATTCGAGGCCGGCCAGACGAATGGCTTCACCGAGTCCTGGCTTTTTACGAAGCCGTTGCCGTTCGGTCAAAAGGCGCTTGACGTTTATGTGGGCAGCGCTAATTGGATAGGGCACTTTGTGGAAAGCGCAGTCTTGCCACAGCTGCTTTAAATCGTAGTCACCCCACGAGCAGAAGACAAATCCATGATATTGGTTGAGCCAAGTCTTGAAGGATGCAATGACTTCTATAAACGACGGTGCCGAGTTAACGTCCTGTTGGCCGATTGAGGTGAGCTGGGTGCAAAAGGTCGTCAATTCAGGATTCCGAATGGGTCGAACAAAGCTTTGAAACTGGTCTATCACCTGCAGACTGTGGGCATCGACCATCACGACCCCAAATTCAATAATCTCCATTTGCTCGCGTGGGATTGTTGCTTTGTCGCAGCACGTGGCTTCAAAGTCGATCACCAGATAGAAATTGGTTTGCATCGGAAATACCCTATAACGTTCAATCAATTCGAGAAATCAGGTTCTTTGTCGTGACCAATATTTGCCGCGATCCATTAGGCCGCGTCACTACTTATTTTGTGCACTCACTGCTGGCCGGCACAATGCTCTCCTTTCGCGCCGGGCATCAAAAAAAACGCGAGCCCAAAGCTCGCGTTTTTCATTAAACCATGACGGCAATACTCAGGTGCGCTTACCGCGCCCAGCTTGCACGCGGGCGTTTTCGGTCAGGTGCTTTTTGCGCAAGCGGATCGACAGCGGCGTGACTTCGCAGAGTTCGTCGTCTTCGACGAATTCTAGGTTTTGCTCAAGCGAGAAACGCACGGGTGGCGTGAGTACCAAGTTGTCGTCTTTGCCCGAGGCTCGGAAGTTGGTGAGCTGTTTGGCCTTGGTGGCGTTGACGGTCAAATCGTTGTCTTTGGCGTGAATGCCGACGATTTGGCCTTCATAGATTTCATCACCCGGGGAGACAAACAAGCGCCCGCGTTCTTGCAAGGAATATTGCGCATAGGCTGGTGTTGGGCCGCTGCCGTTGGAAATCATCACGCCGTTCGGGCGCGCGGCAATGGTGCCAGCAACCGCTGGGCCGTAGTGATCAAACACGTGGAACATCAAGCCCGTGCCGCCGGTCAGCGTTTTGAACTCGGTTTGGAAGCCGATCAAGCCGCGTGAGGGCATCATGAACTCTAAACGCGAACGGCCTTTGCCGTCGTTTTCCATGTTTTTGAGCTGCGCTTTGCGTTCTAGCAAGCGCGACATCACGGTGCCCTGATGCAGCTCTTCCAAATCGATCACGACTTGTTCGTAAGGCTCGCAAATTTCGCCGTCGATGACTTTCTTGATCACTTCTGGACGCGAAAGCGCCATTTCATAGCCTTCGCGGCGCATGGTTTCGATCAAGATCGATAAGTGCAGCTCGCCACGGCCCGAAACTTTGAACTTGTCAGGATCTTCGGTTTCTTCCACGCGTAAGGCGACGTTCGATTGAATTTCTTTCAT
>JAYVAQ010000253.1:0-12452 GCA_043750875.1 Rhodanobacteraceae bacterium | reverse complement strand
GCAAGTCGAAAAAGATCAGCTGCGCATTCTCAAATGCCGGGGTGGCAATGCCTCTGCGCAAGCCATCGCTTTGCCGCCCGTATTGCATTGAAGCTAGGTTGATCTGCGCCATGCTGTGGGCCTGCATCCTATTCCCTGAGTTAGCTTTGGATGCGGTATTACGCCGCCACCCTAGCCCAGAACAGCCGCTAGCGTTGGTATATGGCACGGCACCACGACGAATGCTGTATGCCGTGAACGCCGCCGCCGCGCGTGCCGGTTTGCAGCGTGGACAAGCGCTGAGCACCGCCGAACTGTACTGCCCAGAGCTGACGCTGGTTGACTACGATGCCAGCGCAACACTGCGCGCGAAGCAGTTGCTCGCGGCCTGGGCGTATCGCTTTAGCTCACAAGTCAGCCTCGCATTCCCAGGTGCGCTGGTGCTGGAAGTACAGCGAAGCTTTAGCGCGCTAGGCGCTTGGGCTGTCATCCAAGCGCAGCTGCGTATTGAGCTGCAACAGCTGGGTTTTCAGCATCGTATTGCCTTGGCACCGAGCGCCACGGCGGCCTGGGTTTTAGCCGGCTATCAAGATGGCTTAGCGCTGCTTTGTGCGCACAGCGTAAGGCAGGCGCTGGCAAAGGTGCCGATTACCCAGGCGCGTTTGCCGCAAGCCGTTGCCAGCGCGCTTGCGCAAATAGGCTTAAATACGCTGGCCAAAGTGCTGGCACTGCCGCGCGCAGCATTGGGTAAACGCTATGGCGCAGAGGTTTTGACGCATCTAGATCGCCTGCTTGGACAAGCGCCAGAGGTTTTACCGCTGTATCTACCGCAAGATGTTTTTGATGCAACGCTGGACTTGCAATGCGAAGTCAACAGCACACAAGCTTTGCTGTTTCCCTTACGCCGCCTGACTGCGGATTTGTCCGCCTATTTATTAGGGCGCGATGGCGGCGTGCAGCGTTTTGTGCTGCTGCTAGAACACGCAGATGGCAGCGATACCAAACTCAGTATTGGTTTACTGAGCGCGGTGCGCGATGCCAGCATGCTGTTTGAGCTGAGTAAAGCGCGTTTGGAAAACATTGCTTTGCCCGCTCCCGTGCGGGGCTTACGCTTGCTGGCGAAAGAACTGCCCGCGTTTGTACCCGCCGCGCCGGCACTTTTTGATGATCGCGCCCAGCACGGCTTAAGCTGGCAGCAGCTGCGCGAGCGTTTGCGCGCGCGGCTCGGCGATAGCGCGGTGTATGGCTTAGTCGCAATGCCTGATCACCGCCCCGAAAATAGCTGGCAGCGTACCGAGGCACCAGCTAATGCTAGCCCTGCCCTGTCGCCCGCACCCACGCCCTCAAAGCCAGCTGCAGACCGACCCACCTGGCTATTAGCGCGCCCCATTCCCTTGCGCGATTACGCGCTGCGTTTATTGGCCGGTCCTGAGCGCATCGAGTCGGGCTGGTGGGACGGTGGGGATGTACAGCGCGATTATTATGTGATTGAAACCCATCTCGGCCAGCGCGCTTGGGCGTTTTGCCCGCCCGGCAGCATTGGGCCGTTTATGCTGCACGGCTGGTTTGCATGAGCGCGCCCATCAGCTTAAAAACAGCGGCGGCCACGCCCGCTTACGCCGAACTACACTGCTTATCAAATTTCAGTTTTTTACGCGGCGCAAGCAGCGCCAAAGCTTTATTCGAACGCGCCAAAACCTGCGGCTATCATGCGCTTGCGATTACCGACGAAGCCTCGATGGCCGGCATTGTGCGGGCATTTGAGGCGGCGAAAGCGGTGGGTCTTAAGCTGATTGTGGGCAGCGAAGTGCAGCTGACGCAGGGGCCAAAACTGGTGCTGCTCGCGGAAAATCTATCCGGCTATCAGCGCTTGTGTCAGTGGCTGACGCTGGCGCGTCGGCGCAGCAAAAAAGGCCAGTATCGTTTGCATTGCGCTGATTTATTTGCATTAGCAAACAGCACCACAGACGGCGTGCTGGCGCTTTGGCTACCGCTGCCAGATTGTAATGAACTTAATCTTAGCCACGGCGCGTGGTTGAAAAATGCTTTTCCAGAGCGCGCATGGCTAGCCGTTGAGCTGCATCGCGGTGCCAACGATGCGCAGCGTTTGCAGCAGTTGCTGGCGCTGGGCAACGCCTTGGGCTTGCCCTGCGTTGCCAGCGGTGATGTGCACATGCACGCACGCGGCAGGCGCGCTTTGCAAGACACCCTTAGCGCGATTCGCCACCGCACTACTGTAGCGCTTGCGGGCGCACGGCTGTTTCCTAATGGCGAGCGGCATCTGCGCAGCCGGGACGTTTTGGCGCAGATTTATCCACATGACTTGCTTGCCCAAAGCATTGCTATTGCCGAGCGCTGCACGTTTTCACTGGCCCAGCTGCAGTATCAATACCCGAATGAAATTGTGCCTGCCGGGGCAACGCTCAGCAGCTGGCTGCGCGAGCTGACCGTTCAAGGCGCGCACTGGCGTTGGCCGGCTGGCGTGCCAGTGGCGGTACAAACACAAATCGAGCACGAGCTGAGTTTGATCAGCGAACTGAGCTATGACGCTTACTTTCTGACCGTGTATGACATTGTCCGGTTCGCCCGCGCGCAGGGCATTCTGTGCCAAGGGCGCGGCTCTGCGGCAAATTCGGCGGTGTGCTATGTGCTGGGAATTACTGAAGTCGACCCCGCACGCGTGAGCATGTTGATGGAGCGCTTTATCTCCAGAGAACGTAAGGAACCTCCTGATATTGATGTCGACTTTGATTCCACCCGGCGCGAGGAAGTCATCCAATATATCTATCAGCGCTACGGCCGCGAACGCGCGGCGCTGACGGCGGTGGTGGTGACCTATTCTGGCCGCAGCGGCGTGCGCGATGTAGCTAAAGCGCTGGGGCTGGCGCCGGACTTAGTCGATAAGTTGGCGAAAACTCTAAGCCGCTGGAATGATTCTTTGCCCACGCCCGAGCGCTTAGCAGAGGCTGGTTTTGATCTAGACAATGCGCTGCTCAAACGCGTGCTGGCTTTGACCGAGCAGCTGCTGAATTTTCCGCGCCATCTATCCCAACACCCGGGCGGTTTTTTGATTAGCGAAGCGCCGTTGCACACCTTGGTACCGGTGGAAAACGCCGCCATGCCCGAACGCACGATTATCCAATGGGATAAAGATGATCTTGACACTTTGGGCCTACTCAAAATCGATGTGCTGGGTATAGGCATGCTGGGCGCGATCTCGCGCTGCTTGAATATGCTGCGCGCCAGCGGCAGGCGTGATCTGAGCCCAGCTGCGATCCCAGCCGAAGATCCAGCGGTCTATCAAATGATCCAGCGCGCGGACACGGTAGGCGTATTTCAAATTGAAAGCCGCGCGCAAATGGCGATGCTGCCGCGGCTAAAGCCGGCGTGTTACTACGATCTAGTCATCCAAGTCGCCATTGTTCGCCCCGGCCCAATTGAAGGCAAAATGGTGCACCCGTATTTGCAGCGCCGCCAAGGCAAAGCACCGGTGCAATATCCATCTGCGGCTTTAGAAAAAGTACTGGCGCGCACGCTCGGCATCCCGCTATTTCAAGAGCAAGTCATGCAGATCGCCGTGGTGGCGGCGGGCTACACGCCAGGTGAAGCAGATCAACTGCGCCGCTCGATGGCGGCCTGGAAACGGCACGGCGGTTTGGAGCCGCATCGCGAACGCTTGCTCAACGGCATGCGCGAACGCGGCTATCCAGAAGCATTCGCACTGCAAATATTTGAGCAGATCAAAGGCTTTGGCAGTTACGGCTTCCCAGAATCGCACGCTGCCAGCTATGCGTTGGTGGCGTATTTAAGCTGCTGGCTCAAGCATTACGAGCCCGCCGCTTTCACCTGCGCGCTGATCAACACGCCCACGCATATGGGTTTTTACACGCCAGATCAGCTGCTGCAAGACGCGCGTCGGCACGGTATTAAAGTGCAACCGGTGGACGTACGATTTAGCGATTGGGACTGCACGCTGGAGGCGGCAAACCCCACTGATCTGGCTGATCTCAGCCGCCAACCCGCGATTAGAATTGGCTTTAATCAGGTGCGCGGGCTGGCTAAAAACTGCGTCGAACGTTTAATGATTGCGCGGGCAATTCAGCCTTTTAAACACTTGGAAGACTTGATGTACCGGGCGAATTTGGATCGGCGCAGCATTGATTTGCTCGCCGAAGCCGATGCGCTATGCAGCTTAGCCGGGCATCGCAATCGCGCACGCTGGGCGGCAAGTGGCGTAAGCACAACGCTACCGCTATTTGCGGGACTACCAGCCGCTAAAGAAAGCCATTTTGCGCTTGCCCCGGAAAACGCACACGCCGCAATGCTGGCCGATTACGCCATTACCGGCACTAGCCTCGGGCCGCATCCACTCGCCTTGATTCGCCGCCTTTTGCGCGCTAAACGCTGCCGCCCCTCAGGCGAACTAGCGAGCTTGCCGCACGGCGTGAAAATCCATCATGCCGGTCTGGTCACCCTGCGCCAACGCCCACAAACCGCGAAAGGCGTAACCTTTGTGACCTTAGAAGACGAAGACGGCTCGGTCAATGTTGTTGTCTGGCGCGAGCTTGCCGAACGCCAACGCCTAGAGTTATCCAGCGCCCGCCTGCTAATCGTGGAAGGGCGCTGGGAAAGCGTTGATAACGTCAGCCATCTGATCGCGCATCGACTACATAATGCCAGCCTTATGTTGGATAACTTGAAGGTGCAATCGCATGATTATCATTAGCTTAGCAATCCGCCAATGGCGGATAAATTGCGAAGTAAAAACGAAGTTTTTTCAAAGGGCGCGTACGATTCAGACTAGCCGTGCGATCAAGCACTATTTTACGGCCTCAAAGCCACTCGCAAATATGCCAAAGCGCAGCGTTGCCAGCATTAGTTTGACCTGGTCTGCGTCTGGCGCGCGCCGGTCTGGGTAGGCAATATAGGCCACATTGGAAGGCGCGGCGATGGCGATGTAATCGCCGATAAAATGCTGCGGGGAATTATTGTCGTAAGGCCGCCAAACAATCGCGCTGGCGTCAATAGGTGTTTCAGTAATGAATGTCTCGCTAAATGTTTGACCACCGTCAACGCTACGCGCATAAACAATATCAAGCTGAACCTGTGCGCTGCTGTCGGGCTCGCTGCTTCGGCGGGTGTCCATATAGGCAATGTGAAGCGCACCGTTAGGGCTAACGGCAATTGCTGGCATAAATTGATCGCGCGGGCTATCACTATCGCCATTAACCACGACCGGTGTGCTCCAGCTGAGTCCGCGGTCAGTGGATATAGTCAAAAAAATATCGACATTACTGGCGCTACCAACAGCGCCGGAAATGTCTGGAAAAACGTAATACAGCGTGCCCTGGGCATTAAGCGCTAACTGGCCAAACGGGGCGACACGAAATTCGCCCGGTACCGCGTTATCCAGAGTGGCAAAAGATTGGTAGTTTGGCACCGCTACGATGCGCCTTCGCACAAACGAGGAACCCAAGTTGGTACTGGTATTGGCGGCAATTGCCGTCACTGAAGTGCCGTCAGTCTCGACCGCGACAGTGATGAGTTCCCCGTCAGGAAAAATCGCTGGCTGGTGCCCAATTCCCGCCGTGCGCTGCAAGCGCTGGAACGTCTGTCCGAAGTCGTTCGAGCGCCGGTGCGCCTCACGCGCGGCAATAAACAACGTGCCGTTGGCGCTTTGCGCATTGCTAGCAAACACGGCAGCAGGTTTATCTTCGGCTACAAGATCTATGACTCTGCCGTCTGACAGCGCCGAATTTCCCTGCGCATCAAGTAAAAACGTGGCGTCTTCGGCCAAATTCGCGGGCTCATCTGGAGCCTTGCGCGCCAAGCCACCGAGCATGAGCCGCTGCCCCGTCGCGTCAGCGGCGGCAAACGGATCAAACAGTATCGATCCAGAATTACCAAATTGACTATATATTCGTCGCTGCCAACTAAGCCCAGAATCATGGCTGACAGCACCGCCAAAATTGAGTGCGTCACGCGCTACACCTGGGCTAACGTGATGCCAACCCAACGCTAAATGATCACTGCCATTGGCGTGGTAGGCTGCCATTGCTGGTTCTTGGCTTACCCCGCCTGCACGTGGCGGATCGATACGCTGGCGCGAAATTTCGGGCGCAGCCAGCAGCGCATCTTGATGTGGCGTGCGCACTAAATCTTGGGTACGCAGCGGCAAGACCTTGCCACGATCAACCCTAGAATGCGCCCCGTACGAGCCGACCGGATTGGGCTGGTCAGGCAAATTTTGCACATACTGCAGGCCCGCGTGCCACGCGCAGCCCGCTGCTAAACCTAGCAAAATGCCGCCCAGACTAATCCTGGCTTTCAAAACGATTGGCGCTCATGGGTCATCAAATCAAAACGCATCCAATGCAATGCGGGAACCCAAGAGCCTATTACTGCGAAAGCGCCCGGCGCAATACCGGCGGGGACGAACGCAGCGTTTTGGGTGGATCAATGACAGCGAAATCGAGCAACGCCAGTTTTTGCAACATTCATGCGATCCACAAACTCCAATTTCGAGGCTTTTTTCGCATTCAAAATAACACCCAGCATCTGAGCAGCGACGGGGCGCTTACTTTATCGGGCGCACCGAGTTGCTCATGCCCTCATTACTAAACTTTGGCCCGGTTTTATGGAAGCTAGACGCGTAACTTACCGCGTTTGACATCCCTTCAACGCTGACTGCGTCTACGCGCGCGGCGCTGACAACGTTGCTAGCGCCATCAATGGCAACCGCCAACGCGTCACCCTGCACATTTATTTGGTTGCCTGTACCTGACACGCAAATTGCGGCGCAGTTGCCGCTGACGCTGGCTTTGATGTTCACACCTGAAAACAAAATACGCGCACCCGCTGCGCACTGAATATTCTGGCCGTTGCTTACGCCTTCAACCGTTTGCCTAGCGCTGCAATTGTCAGGCGAGGTAATCATGCTGGCAGCGCTCGCTGGTGACGTCGATGCGGCGGGCGTGCCCGCAGCGACGGCGACGCGGCGTAGTGCTGCGTCCGCAGCGCTGCTATTGCCAACCCCAGAAATATTGATAACTGGCTTAGCACCTGCAGCGTTGCTACCAAAACGCACAACATTGCTGGCACCGTTAACGACGATGCTTTCGACTTGTTGGACACTAACAGTGGCACTTTTGCCATCAATTTCAAGATTTTTACAAGGCCCTGATAGTGAAACGCGCTGACTGACGCCCTCAACGCTGACACTTTCGCCGGGCTTACAAACGTAGCGGTGGGTGCCGCCGACACCTGAGAATTCTTTGGCTGAGCAAACGGCCTGCATGCAAACGAGAGTCAAAAGCGATAAACGGTTAATTTTCATAGCTGATCCTGAGCAAATGGTAAAGTTCTGCAATGTTACGACGTAACACTGTTGTTGATCCGTCCATGCGACGCGTGTTCAGTTCAATTTTACCGTTTACCGTTTTGCGTTTAACTGCACCAATGGGGCTGCTAGCCAGAAATAAATATCTGCCACAGTAATTTGCCAACGCCGGCGCAGTAATCCCAGCAGAGGTCGCCGGCGCCTTGATTAGGCGATGCCGTTAACTTGAGGGAAAAGGCACCGATTCGTCTTGGCGAACGCAGTGAAGCAATCTTGTTTTTTACTCGACGCGTATGGAGATCGCCACGTCGCTACGCTCCTCGCGATGACGATTCTTTCGCGGAATTTTCTTAAGTTAATGGCATTGCTTGATCAGGTGATTGCGGTCGCTGCTGAGGTTGCAGTCAACTACGGGTTAAATCTTGGGAAATATCAATTACTGCACATAAGTGGTTTCAAGGGTTTGCATAACGATGCAATCAGACAAACCAGTCGACAAGGATTACACGATTTGCATATTAAACTGGGCTGCCAGAATTGGTTTCTAGCTCCAGTCGGGCGTAGAATCAGGTTAAGACGGGTCTCGTATTCGGACTCTTTTTCTATCCAACATGATGGATCTGAGTTGCCAACTATGGCCCTCAACCCTCACCAAAAATCTAAGGTTTAGCTATGAATAGTTTTTGCGCACGAAAATTTTTTAGTGCGTGTTTAATTGGGGTTTTCAGCTTAGCCATTAACGAGCATGCACTCGCCGCGCCTAAGGTCAAACCGCCGTTAGAATCGGTGCGGCGCGACGATGTTTCTAGTGTCATTGGACAATTGCAATCAGTTGATCTAGCAAATGGGCAGCTCGAATTTAAAGTAACCCGCGTCATCGCTGGTTCGGCCGCGCTAGGGAACGCCAAAATCGCGGCGAGCGCGGATATCCTGTCTAGGATTGCACCAGATACCGACTACACGCTATTGGTTTTGGATCGCATGGTCGACCCTAGAAAACCGGGAAGAATCGTTTCACTCGACGTTTGGCAATTGTTTGAAACCGAAGGCGCATCGCCGCCTATTTTTTTGACCAACGAGGAAAATACCGCACTGTTCGAGCCTGCACATATACAAGTAGAACGTAGCGCAAATTATCTTGCGCAAGTGGTCAATGATTTGAGCTCGAAAGATGTGCAATTGGTGGATTTATCAGCGGCCGAAATTCTATACAGCGAACCGCGCATTGCCGCTTTAACGTCAGCGGACACCGACAAACTAGTTGCGCTGATTGCGCGCACAGACTTACGCGGTATTACCCGGGCACGCGTACTTTCAGCGGCAAGCGCTGGGATAATTACGACCGACGCCGGCCAGCTAAATCAATTGGTGAAGCAAGTACTGCTGAGCGCACCTATGGGCCAACTGCCGTGGATTGATTCACAAGACGAGCTGGTCTTTGCGGCGCTGAGTCATTTCAACCGACGGGTGCAACTGAGCGGTGCTATCAAGGTGGCGGATCTTTCACGTTGGCTGCAATCGCACAATCCCGCGCTGGTGGAACAGGCGGCATTGTTGGCGATACGAATTGATCCAGAGCAGGCGGCCGATGCGATTCGGGCAGCGCTGAATTACTCGCTTTTGCCAAAAGTCGCACGCACGACGCTACTCGTCGTACTGCATAGAAACAGTCAATGATGGTCTATTTTTTTGCGCTCTGTTTGGGCGCTATTTTTTGTATTCTATTTTAGTGGGTTGGTGGTAAATCGTTGTTTGAAAAGCTGATGTCTTAAGAATTCAACATGGAGAGAAAGATGAGGAATGTTTTCAAGGGTAGCGCTGCTGCGGCGTTACTAGTTTTAGCCACAGGTGCAATTGCGGCACCAACGGCGGTTGGCGAACAAAAGCTGCGAATCGAAGTGGGCATGGATTCTAAGCATGATCTTTCCGAACCGATGCGCGATATTTTGGCACGCGCGGGCGTTACCCAGCCAGCGATTGGACCTGCAACCGAGCGTTTTAACTTCCTACCCTCCTTCGAGGAATTAACTGGTTTGGTACAAAAGCCGGGCGATAGCTCGCGTAGCCAAATCGGCCCTGTCAACATTCCTGCCCCGGATGTGTTGAAGGCTTTCAACGGCATCAGTGGCACCGAAGCTGGCGGATTCTTACCGCCTGACACCACTGGTGACGTGAGTCCGGCGCATTTTTTCCAAATGGTCAATATCCGTTGGATGCTGTTTGACAAAACCACCGGAAACCGCGTTTTCCCAACGCCTGCAAACGGCAATTCATTCTTTGCCGGTTTTGGTGGCTTGTGCGAAACCACCAACCGCGGTGACCCGCTCGTGCTTTGGGACGACGCCGCTGGCCGCTGGATTGTCAGCCAATTTGCTTTTACCAGCCAAACGGTCGGGCCATTTTTGCAATGTGTCGCGATATCGCAAACAGCTGATCCGTTAGGCGCTTACTATCGATATTCCTTTGCCTATCCATTCTTTAACGATTACGGGAAAATGGGCGTTTGGCGTACTACCGATAGCAGCCAAAATGCCTATTTGTTTTCGATGCACGAATTTACCACTACCTTCCAAGGCACCTCATTTGCTGCAGTTCAACGCGACAAAATGCTGGTCGGGCAACCGGCGAAATTCATCCGCGCCGGTGGCTTAGACGCATTTGGCGCCTTGCCCTTCCACCTTGAAGGGTTGTTCGCAATGCCCGAAAGCGCATGCCCTATGTTTGTGGATCGAATTGCTGTAGGCACGGGCTACCGAGTTTGGGATTTCTGTATCGATTGGGAAGCTGGCACCACAACGTTTACCAATACCCCGACCTTGATTGCATCGGATAGCTATGCCCAAGGTTTGGCAGGCATTCCGCAATTGGGTTCCACCGTTCGTCTGGACGATTTCGGCAATAACACCATGTATCTTGCGGCGCTGCGCGCCTATGGCCCAAACGGCCCAGGCGAGGCAACCGCAGTGATCAACCACGCGGTCGACGTCGGTGCGGATCGCGCCGGTGCACGCTGGGCACAATTTGGCTTCACCCAAGGCGAATCAATCACTGCGAGAATCCCAGGCGAATTCAAAGGCGGCTTCGAGTCTGAGCCACCTACAAAGTTGGCTAAGCGTCTTGTTGATCAAGGAACATTTGCGCCTGGCACTGAACACCGTTGGATGGGTTCGATTAACCAGGACAAAAATGGCAACATTGGCTTTGCTTACAACGTAGGCAGCACCACCGCTAACGCGCAAATTCGCCACACCGCGCGCGCGCGCACCGATGCGCCAGGGCTGATGCGCGATGAAATTGTGCCTGCGGGCGCGATTGAAGACTGCACGTCTGTCACCACCGGCGCACAACTTGCGGCACCGCAATCCGGTCGACCAAATGCGCGTTGGGGTGATTATTCCACCACCGGCATAGATCCTTCCGACGACTGCACGTTCTGGCATACCAACGAATACTACGCAACCACCAGTAATGCCAACTGGCAAACGCGCGTGTGTTCGTTCAAGCTGGCCGAGTGTGGTCAAGCCGATTTCAGTGTTGAAGCCACACCTACTTCGATAGTGCCATTTTGCGCAGCACCTTCGGCGAGCCGAACCTTTAACATTCGCGCGGGTGGACTAGGTTCTTTCACCGGCACCGTCGCACTAAGTGCGAGCGGTTTCCCAGTAGGTATTACACCAACGTTTGGAAGCCTGACGCTCAATGCCGGTCAATCCACAACATTGACTTTAAATGGCTTCAACTTGGCGGCTCCGGGCACCTATCAAGGTACCGTCACCGGCATCAGCGGTGCAGTATCCCGCACCGCGGCAGTTCGCTTCGGTATCTCAGCGGCACCTGTAGCGGCACCTACTTTGACAGCACCGGCAAACGGCGCAACTGGCGTCAGCATTCGCCCGAACCTAAGCTGGAACGCCCAAGTCGGGGCTATTGGTTACACCATTGAGCTGAGCTTGAGCAATAGTTTTGCCACTATTTTGGAAACTGGCACCAGTACGACTAACAGCTATACACCGGCATTGTTGTTAGCCACGAACACGCAGTACTTCTGGCGCGTTACACCTAATAACTATTGCGGTGTCGGCGCAGTATCGGCGACCGGAAATTTCACCACCGGCCTAGCGGGTGCTTGTCCTGCAGGTACAAACGATCTTACCGCCTTCTCAGACACCGTGGACGGCGATAAAGTTGCGTGGACCACACAAAGCATCTCCGGTGATGCCGCGGCCGCGTGGTCCAAACGCATTCCACCCGCTGGCACAGGCTTAGCTACGCGCAGTTGGGTTGCCGGCAATTCGGTGTCAGCGATTGCTGATCAGCGCTTAATCTCGCCGCCGATCACCATGCCAGCTGCAGCACGACGTCCACTCACCTTGGCATTTGATGCCCATCACCAATATGAAGTTGATGGCGCGGTCAATTGTTGGGACGGTGGCTTTGTCGAAATCAGCACCAACGCGGGCGCAAGCTGGCTTCCACTTGGCAATCAACGCACGCTAACTGACGCTTATCCTGGCGTGCTTTCAGGCTCAGGCTCAGCCGGTGAATCCGCATGGTGCCGTCAAGCTACACCTGGCACCGCAGTGCGCAGCATCTTTACTCTGGATGAGTTTGCTGGCCAAACCGTGCAGTTGCGTTTCCGTTCGGTGTCAGATGACAACACCAGCGGCCCCGCACCTGCAGGTTGGTCGATTGACAACATTTTTGTTAAAGGTTGCACGACAGACTGACTTTAAAGTTTTAATGTCATGAAAAACCCCGCCTCGCGCGGGGTTTTTTTTGGTGCTTGATAAATCAATTTCGCCGCAATGCTATAAAAACCCGGATCAGCTTATACGTGCAAACCGACTATTGCGGCGAAATTGCTTTCTGAAGAGCTAAAGATACTTGGCCTTCTTCAACCGCCAATAAACTAAGCCGCAGGTCACGGCCGTTACACCCAGCATAATAAAGTAGCCATAGTGCCAATGCAGCTCGGGCATGTTATCGAAGTTCATGCCATAGACGCTGGCAATCAAAGTTGGAATAGTGACCAAACCGGCCCACCCGGCCAGTCGTTTAACGACATCGTTTTGGCCCAGTGATGCCATGGAGATATTCAGTTGCAGCGCGGCGGTAAGCATTTCGCCCAAGGTAT
>JAYVAQ010000252.1:0-2574 GCA_043750875.1 Rhodanobacteraceae bacterium | reverse complement strand
CGTTGCCGGTGTCCCCCTCTGCACAAGACACCGTGACCTGTTGCCCTGCCACGATTTTTGTTGTCGCATCACCACAACCTACAATCGCTGGAATGCCTAATTCACGCGCGATAATCGCAGCGTGGCAGGTGCGGCCACCGCGATTGGTCACGATTGCCGAGGCGCGCTTCATCACCGGTTCCCAATCTGGGTCGGTCATATCGGTTACCAGCACATCGCCCGCCTGCACCAAATCCATTTGCGCCGTGCCTTTCACCACGCGCGCAGGCCCTGCGCCAATTTTTTGCCCAATCGCGCGCCCTTGCACAAGGAGCTCACCTTTTTCGCGCAAGTGGAATTTCTCCACTTCGGTGGAATTCTGCCGCGATTTCACCGTTTCTGGCCGCGCTTGCACGATATACAGTTTGCCGCTCAGGCCATCTTTCGCCCATTCGATATCCATCGGGCGGCCGTAATGCTGCTCAATTGTCAGCGCTTGCCGCGCCAGTTCCGCGCATTCCACCTCAGACATCGAAAACTGATTCTGATCGACAAGCGGCACCGGCTCGATGCGCACGCGCTCGCCTGGCTTATCCGAGTACACCATGCGCGTTTGTTTGCTGCCTAAAACCCGGCGAATCAATGCGCGTTTTCCAGCACGAAGCGCAGGCTTATAGACAATGTATTCGTCTGGGTTTACCGCGCCCTGCACCACCATTTCGCCCAAACCGTAGCTGGCGGTAATAAACACCACGTCGGTAAATCCCGATTCGGTATCGAGCGTAAATGCCACGCCTGAAGTCGCTAAATCTGAGCGCACCATTTGCTGGATGCCAGCCGACAGAAACACGTCTTCATGCTTAAAACCATGATGCACGCGATAACTAATTGCGCGGTCATTGTAAAGCGAGGCAAACACTTCCTTGATACGCGCCAATACCGAATCAGCACCGGTCACGTTTAAAAAAGTTTCTTGTTGGCCGGCGAACGAGGCGTCGGGCAAGTCTTCTGCAGTTGCTGACGAGCGCACCGCAACGGCGGGGTTTGAAAGGCCGGTTTTGCGCTCCAACTCGCCGTAAGCGCTGCGAATTTCAGCCTCGAAGGCTGCGGGAAACTGTGCCGCGTGCACCCAACCGCGAATTTCGGCGCCGGCCGATACAAGTGCGTTGACATCATCGATGTTCAGCGCCGCCAAGCGCGCGTAGATGCGTTCTTTGATTTGATTGAATTCAACAAACTCACGAAAGCCGCTTGCTGTCGTGGCAAAACCACCCGGCACGGAAACGCCAAGTGCAGATAAATTTCCAATCATTTCGCCCAGTGAGGCATTTTTTCCGCCTACTTGCGGCAAATCGCTCAAGCGAAGTTGATCTAACCAAAGTACATACGGGTTACTCATTACAAATCCAGGCGCTCGAAAGATAGCGCGGATAATGCTAACCACGGGCCGAGTTCACAAGCTAACTGCATGAAAAAAAGACTCAAAAGGCATCGATTTGCGGTCTATTCCAGATTGGAAACGCAATACATTTCCCGTAAAGTGACGACTTTAACCAGGAGCTAACATGTTGCAACGTCACTCAAGTTCTAAGCGTTCGTTACTTTCGGCTTCAATAGCGTCAGCATTTTCACTGTGCAGCTTCAATGCTTTGGCACAGCTTGACAATAACTCTGACGAAACTGCACTCGATGTCATCGTTGTTACCGCGACGCGTCGGGCAGAAGACCCCCAAAAGATTCCAGTAGCCGTTTCGGCGATTGCGGATGAAAAACTCGACGTGCTGATTTCCGGTGGTGACGACGTACGTATTTTGTCGGCGCGATTGCCAAGTTTGCAGGTTGAATCGTCTTTTGGTCGAACCTTTCCGCGCTTTTATGTGCGTGGCTTAGGCAACACAGACTTCGATTTAAACGCCTCGCAGCCGGTTTCTTTGGTGTATGACGATGTTGTGCAAGAAAACCCGGTTTTGAAAGGCTTTCCGATGTTTGACTTGGATCAAGTTGAACTGATACGCGGCCCACAGGGCACATTGTTTGGCCGCAACACGCCCGCTGGTGTCGTCAAATTTAATTCGCGCCGCCCTACAGAAACGCGAGAAGGTTACGGAAAGGTGTCGTTTGGTAGTTTCTCTAACGTCAATGCGGAAGGCGCACTTTCCGGTGGCTTTGCCGATGGCGTCAGCGGCCGCATATCCGCGCTGTATCAGCGTCGCGATGATTATGTCGATAACACCTTCCGCCAACAAAAGGATGCACTCGAGGGCTATCGGGAATATGCGCTGCGCGGTCAGCTGCAGTACGCGCCGGACGATAGTTTCTCGGCACTTTTAAACGTCCACGCGCGTGATCTAGTCGGCACCGCGCGCTTGTTCCGCGCCAACATTATCCAGCGGGGAACCAATAACTTTGTTTCTACGTTTGACCGTGACCGTGTCGCGATCGATGGCAGAAACGAACAAGACGCCAGTTCAGCAGGCGCAAGCATGCGCTTACGTTTTGGCATTGATTAGCTGGTTGAAGTTTGCTTGCCCGCCCACGGCGGTCAGCTGCTGATCTTTTACCTCATAGCGAAATGCCGTTAGGTTAAAGCGCGTC
>JAYVAQ010000251.1:0-4709 GCA_043750875.1 Rhodanobacteraceae bacterium | reverse complement strand
GGTTTATGACACATCTGGCCAGCCGCTATGGGGCCGGGTATCCCGCTCGACGCCGATCCATCCCGACAGTGCGATGACGGTGTTTTCCAGCGGTGCACCGACTGTTAGCTACTTAACCTGGAAGACTGCGACCAATGTCAATGGCCGGGTGTTGACTGGCCCGTCTACGAACGCAATGACCCCTAATTTGAGCTTCGGGCGCCAGTACGACAACGCAAGCTCAGGAAAGATGCATCTGGCCTGGAGTCAAACCCTCATCAATCCCGCCAACGGCAGCCAGCGCCTCATCAACTTCAATCGCGGTACCGCCAGCGCGCCGATGATCTCGAACAAACTTACGTCTACCTTTGGGATTGTTGCAAGCCCCTCGCCCTGCCAGGCGGCGGCTGGACAAACAACTTGCCAAGTGCAAATCGACTGGGAGGCGGTGGGCGGCTTTTTAGGCCGTACCGGTAATCCGGCTCGGCGTTCAGTCACTGTGGGCCCGAACGGCTCGGTGGTGTCAGGCAGCTGGGTACAACTGCCGACTATCGAGTTTCAGGGCTCGATGATGCAAAGCATTCCAGTGGGTACACGCTGGCAATACGGCATCGTGGATTTCGCCGCAAATCCACCGTATCCGATTTATTTCAGTAGCGAAGTGCGGGCATTGCCGGCGGATGCGGATATTGAAATACCCGATGACCCAACCAGCTCAACCGCTGCAGAATATGCGCAACCTAGCGTCTTAGCAGGTGCAACGCCCATGCAGGCCAGCGTCGTGGGCGGTGCGGCCAGCGTATCGATTCCGATCCAAATCCCTCCCGGCCGCC
Source organism: Rhodanobacteraceae bacterium (assembly GCA_043750875.1). Classification (GTDB taxonomy): domain Bacteria; phylum Pseudomonadota; class Gammaproteobacteria; order Xanthomonadales; family SZUA-5; genus JANNYA01. Next base: position 3,897 of record JAYVAQ010000251.1, on the reverse strand, counting down.
ACGGCATGCAGCCGAGCGTAAGCTTGAGCTACTCCAGCCGTGCAGGTAACGGCGTGGCGGGAATGGGCACCTCTTTGAGTGCCAGCATGGCTATTTCACGCTGCCCGCAAACCTTGGCAGTGGATGGTGTAGTCGGCGCGGTTCGCTACGATATGGATGACCGCCTGTGTTTGGACGGCCAGCGCCTAATCAACCTCGGAGGCGCAAATTACGGCGCAGCGGGCACGACCTACGGCACTGAAATCGAAAGCGATACCCGCGTGACGCAGCTGGGTGGTGACTTGGGCGCCGATGGCAGCGTGTATTTCAAAGTCGAAAGCAAATCGGGCGAGGTGATGTACTTTGGTGCGGATCGCGCAGGAGGCACTGCTTTGCGCCCCTTTGCGCGCGTGAAGCCTACCGGTGCTCAAAGTGCTCAAAACAGTTCCACGTTAAGCTGGCTGCTCGATACGCGGGAAGACCGCTCCGGCAATAATGTGATTTATACCTATGTAAATCCGGCCTCGGGCGAGAATCTACTCAAAGAAATTAGCTACACCGGCCAAAACGGAGTGATTGATCCGCTCGCCACGCGCCGTTCGGTGGTCATGACCTATGAAGCGCGCACGGATCGTTCGAGTAGCTATTTGGCGGGTGGCTTGAGTGAACAGACGCAGCGCTTGAAGCAGATTCAATCCATTGCGCCGACTGGCACGACGCGGCTTTACAAACTCACATACAAGATTAGTAACAGTTCGCAGCGCAGTTTGTTGGACAAAGTCACGGAATGTGGATTTGAAGGCATGACGGAACGCTGTTTGCCGGCGAATACGATGGGTTGGGATGATGCTGCGCAAAGCTTCGATGCCTCGCCTTTGGATCAGCGCGGTTGGCAAAATCTGCCGCGTCCGTCTTCCGTGCCAGCAAACCATCAGTTCGCAAGCACTGAGTTCGTTACGCTTGGGGATTTGGATGGTGATGGGGATCGCGAAATTCGAATCGCTGGAACCTGGATGGCAGCAGAAGTAGGCCCCGGTTTCACTGCGGGATATTTAATCTCACAAAACGCAGATCGCGGCACGGAAAGCATCGAGTTGTTGGCTGCAGACGACCCAATCATGCTGTTTCAAGCGCGCGAATTTGCTGACACTAATAACGATGGCCGCGCCGACATCATTACGACAGAGATCGGCAGTCCGACCGTTGTTTTTTATTTTTACGATCCAAATAAAGTAGTTCCCGGTGTTGCACAAACACTGTTTTCATCGAAGCGCTTAGAAAAACGAACTACCGCCATACCATTGCCGGTTGTTAGAAAAAATGTAAACGCAACCATTGTCGAAGAGTCTACCAACATCAGCTTTTCGGACGTCAACGCCGATGGCTGGACAGATTTGGTCGGCAGCTACCCGTCCATTGCCTGTCCAGCGACACAAAGCAACACCACAGGCATGGCCTATTACTGGTATGAAAATCAACGGACTAATGCAACTAGTTTTTCCAACGCCCGTGTGCAACTGTTTTGTTTAGAGCCAGTTAACGCTCATACCTTGCACAAATTGGTGTCAACCACACACGATCTAGATGGTAACGGCGTGGTGGACTATTTGCTTTCCACGCCCGTTGCGGCCACGACATTTAATTACACCACTTCCAATAATCCTAGTTTATTGGATGGCGTGTTTTTAATGAGCGCTTCTGCAGGTGTTGCGCCCGTTGCAAGCTATCGAACTATGGCGCAACTCAATCTTGCTGATGCGAATTTGGAAGAAAGAACATTTGTACGCAATTGGGTCGATATCAACGCTGATGGCTTGGTCGATCTGGTGTACCCAAATCCGAGTTCGTCCACGTGGCATGTGCAGATCAACCAAGGCGGTGTGTTCTCACAGAGTTTTAATACGGGAAGTAACCTCACGATTGAGCAGAGACTCAACGGTGCAATTGGCGGAGGTTTTCGCGATGCTGCGTTGGGGCGATTTGGCGATTTTGATAATGATGGCCAGGCCGATTTCATGGCGCCTTATGCCTTTGAAGCAATGGGCTGTTATGAAAGACCTGTCGATGCCGATGAATGTACCTTCGGCGCGAATCGACTCATCGCAGCCTGCGAAACGTTAACGTTTTGTCCTGCAGCTCCCAATGTGCCATTTGTGCAGACGGGTACGCCAAGCCATCAAGGGAATGCGGCGTATCCTGCTAACTTTTGGGCTAGCGGGGCGCCTGGCCTAGAAACGCTTCAGGTGGTAGATCACAGCTTGAATCCGTCCATTTATAAAATGCGCGTTTACAGATTTACTCCGCAGTTTAACGCCAGCGGGCAAATCACCGCGGTGCAAATGCAGGCGCAGGCTGTTCCAGCGCAACCCATTCTGTTTGCGCCCAGCCAAACCATTGATAGTCAAGATTTGCACGCGGATGGCCTGACAGATGTTTTGTCCGAATTTGGCTGCGGCAGTCCCGGACTTGCGCCAACACCGAATGAGCCCTCTTGTGTGGCCATTGCACCAACACAAATTAGTGCGACAGGTTTGGGCCACGCCATGTGGACTAACTACGACACTGTATTGAGCTTTAGCTCAGGCAATGAACCACTCGCCAACGCGGCCGTGTTTCCTCCGCGACTTCTGTTCTCCAGAAGCAAAGGTGGCGGAGATCGCGCAAACAATTTGCCGCCGAAATCCATCGACTTTCTGGCGAACATTTCGGACGGCTTTGGTTCGCTGGCGAGTTTTGACTATTTTCCGCTTTCCAGCAAAGCCGGTCGCCTCACCACCGAAGTCCCGCTCTACGCCATTCCCGCCCGCGGCAGCAGCCAAGGCTATGTCGACGCGAACCACTTTTATTTCACCTCCAGCATGAACGTGGTGTCAGGCATGAGGGTGCGCAACGGCATCGGCGGTTTCAACACGACCCGCTATGGTTACGAAGAAGCGATGTACAACAACAAAGGCCGGGGTTTTAGCGGTTTTCGAAAAATTATTGTTGAAGACGATGCAACGAAAATTCGCAGCGGCACGGTGTATCACCAAAAGTTTCCGCGTATCTCGATGGTGCAGTGCGCCGCTAGCAATCGCATGGCGCGCCCTAATTTGTCCATGCCAGAGCCGGACGATGGCCTAAGCAATCTATTCGCCAGCTCTACCGAAGCCAGCTGCACCGCGCCGCAGGCGTTGAGCTTCAGCACCGCCACGTACGACTGCGCGACCAGCACTGCCTGTACTCAGCCTTTGAGTGCCATTACTGCACCGATTCGAATTCGGAGTTTGGGTGGCACCAGTCTGGTGCGGGATTTAATCAACCGCAGCCGCAAAGTCACCGATACCAGCACCGTGGTGAGCTATGTCGGCAGCGACTATGGCAATCCAACACTAACCACCGTCACCACCATCGACTACGGCGCGGACAAAGGCGGCAGCCAAACGATTGTTCGTACGCACACCGCTCAAACTGCCTTCACCTATATTGAAGACGCCGCCAGCTGGTGGTTAGACAAAGCCACGCGCAGCGAAGTAAGCGTTAGCCAAAGCTATGGCAATGGCCATGCCGCAGGCGCGCCGAACATTCTGGATCGCAAAACCATCACGCTGCTGGGCTATGACAATAGCCATCGCCAAGTGAATTGCGAAGCGATCTTTGGCACCGACACCAGCGCGCAAATTCCATCAGCCAGCGCCACTTGCTATGCCGCCAAGGGCGCAATCGCGGAGCGCAGCACGAACTTGATTTTTGACAGTTTTGGCAACGTTAGCTCGCAAACGACCACCGCGCGGGATGCAATCACACGCTCCGTCAGCACAAACTTCTTAAGCAGCAATGGTTACTTCCCAAATCTTGTAACCGATGCGAATGGCAAGTTTATGACCAGTGGCTTTGATGCCCGATTTGGCGCGGTGATTTCGGTGACCGCCAACGGCC
>JAYVAQ010000250.1:0-2234 GCA_043750875.1 Rhodanobacteraceae bacterium | reverse complement strand
CGGGTTCCAAAATCAGCACCGGCGCAGGTACTTGGGTTTGATAGGTCGCGCTCAACGTGATGTTGTAACGATCAAGGATCGTGGTCGGCGTGACTGACCTGCGGGCGAGCAATGTCGCATCACCCTAGCCCAGAGCCGAAAACCTTGTTCGTGCGTTTAATCGCCTCAGATAAATCCGAGCGCAAATTCAGCGCACTCTGATTTTGACAAGCTTTAAGCATGCGGCAAGCTTAGCCCATGACCCAGCCACGCCGCCAACTTGTAGACCCAACTCAGGCGCAGTTTTTCCACCTAATTAACCGCTGCGTGCGCCGATCTTGGTTGTGTGGACGTGATCAATACAATGGCGAAAATTTTGAGCATCGTAAAGCCTGGCTAAAAGCGCGAATTCTGGAATTGGGCGACATTTTTGCGACTGGCATTTATGCTTTTGCGGTGATGAGCAACCATGTGCATGTGGTTTTGCATATGCATCCGGCGACCGCGAATGCGTGGTCAAGCGACGAAGTAGCACGCCGTTGGGTTCGATTATTTCCCGCCAGTTGGCCCGAACTTTGCGAGCAAAAAGTCGCCGCGATTGTTGAAAATCCCGAGCTAATTTGCACTTACCGTCTCCGGCTGGCCGATGTTTCTTGGCGAATGAAATGCCTAAGTGAACCGATTGCGCGCCGCGCAAATGCCGAGGATAAAGTTACGGGCAGGTTTTGGGAAGGCAGATTCAAAAGCCAACTTTTGCTCAGCGAAAAATCGATTTTGGCAGCGATGACTTACGTGGATTTGAATCCGGTTCGGGCAGATATTGCGACAAGTGTCAGCACTTCCGACAACGCCGGCGTGCAGATGCGCCACAAACAAATTCGCCAAAATGAAGCCGTTGCCAGTCAAGTTTTGTCGCCGTTGGCGGGCGTGAAATCCGCCAACGTGCCGCCCATGACCGAAGCCGAGTACATTGATTTAGTTGACTTTACCGGTCGCGACTGGCATCCCGGAAAGCGTGGCGTGATCACAGTCGACGAGCCGCCCGCGTTGCGCAAACTCGGGCTGGACAAAAATCACTGGACGATGAAAGTGAAGGGTTTTGGCTCGGCTTATTGGCGGGTCGTGGGCAGTTTGGAGGAATTGTTGGAGAAGGCCAAGGAACTTAAGCAGCGCACACTGTTTGGCATTGGTTTTGCTCGAGTTTTGAAAAAGATATGAGGTAAAAGTTCAGGATTAAATTTGCCGCTATTGCGGCTGGCGGCGTTGGGCTTAGGAAAGTTTGGTACAAGTTTTTAGATCAAAACCAGTTAGGTGATTAATCATCTGGCGGCCGTATTTGAACTGCCGCCAGGTTTGGGCCAAAAGTGGCTGTCCGGGGCTTGTTATCCGTCCGGCGCTTGTTATCCGGCGCTTGTTGGCGTGGGCCAAAAGTGGCTGTCCGGCGCTTGTTGCGGCGCTTGTTGGCGGGCGCTTGTTGGCGCTTGTTGCGGCTGTCCGGCGCTTGTTGCGGTCGCCGGATTTTGGTTAGATTCTGGCTAAAAATGGTTGTCCGGCGCTTTGGGTTGGCTCATACCCGGCTAAAAATGCGTGTCCGGAGCTTTTCTCTACCGCTGATGACGGAAGCCGAATACGTTGATCTTGTTGACTTTACCGGTGGCGCTTTTCTGGACTACGTTTCTAGATCGTGCGCCAAACAAGTCAATCGTTCAATTCTTTTACTTACATCATCCATATCGTCCGCATTTAATTGATTTCGCCCACGTGAAGACTGAGCCAGATATTTCGCGAACGCGATCCACTTAGGATCGCTCAGCCCAAGTTCGGTTACGACTTCAATTACGCATGACTCAGGAAGAAAATCCTGGGCGATAGGGTCAACATGAAATGAGCTAGCCATTGAAATCCAGAGATTCGCCGAGCTAGCTGCTGCATTGGCTATGGCAATATCTTGAAAGTCTTTGAAAATCATAAAAACATTTGGTCGGCCTGATCTGAATCTCAACGCAAGAGTAGACGGCAAGAGCTTTCGTAAAATATGCACCAATTCTATGAAATAGGGATCACGCATATCCTTTGAATTTAAACTATTTCGCTGACGCGCAGACAGCGCTAGATATTCCACGAATACTTTCCATTTAGGATCGCTTAGTCCAAGTTCGGCTACAAATTCGAATTCACATGACTCGGGAAGAAGATTTTGGGAAATTGGATCGACATGAAACAAGCTCGTGATTGAAATCTGGATGTTGGCCGAG
>JAYVAQ010000249.1:0-10786 GCA_043750875.1 Rhodanobacteraceae bacterium | reverse complement strand
CAGCGCGTCTAGGCGTCGATCATGGCTCGCTAAACACCAAACAAAACGCTCGGGATCTGCATCACTGAACGACGCCGTCACCTTCCAGATGTAAGTAATGTCGCTCGGTTTGCCCTGATAATTGCGGCGAAGTATTTGGTCGAGATACCGAGCAATTTGCGTCGGCGCTTTGAAATTCACTATCGGGCCACTGCTACCAAACATATGCGTGGTAAGAACTGCGCCATCGTTCTCATTAAGTAGCATTTCAAAGGGTGCCGCTTCCGCCTTAATGTTCGTTTTGTAAAACTCGACAAAGGGGTTATTTCGAGCGAGCTGGCCGCGCAAAATTGTCAGTCTTGCTATCGCCGGGGCGATGAAAAACAACAGCAGCGCAACCCAATGTTCGCCCAGCATTGCGACAATAATTCCAAAGCACAAGCCGACAGTCAACTGCAAAAGGCAGTTTTTGGCAACGGTCGGGCTGACCTTGTAGCTTCTAGCAACCTCTGATCGCACCGCAATAATCATGCTGATGTCTTGATTCATGGGCGTGCATCCGCTGCATTAATTTTCGGCGTCAACCCCGAATAAAACCAAACGTCCGGTTGCGACCAGCGCAAAAACATTGCTTTACGGGTAAACATTAGCCAATAAAACACCGCTGAAAGCAGCACCAAAAACAGATAGAGGCTACGGATGAATTTGGCTATTAGCGTTGCAGCTGTACAGAACATTCCGCCCGGTTGACGGCCAAACTTTTTGCAACTGTGGGTGCAACACCGCGGGCAATGAGCAGTTTTTCAATTTCAGAATCAACAACAGCTGTTTGTTTTTCAACAGTTTTTTGTTTTAAAACAGAATCAAAGGCAAAATCCGGCGCGTGAGGTCGCTGTTCGGAGGTGTGCTGTGCTTGATTCAACAGCGCTGTTTCTGGGCATGCTGTGCTAATAGTCGGTGCGTTGTGCTGATTTTTGGGGCGCTCCACTGCGTTGCACTCGGAGAGTTCCAGCCGCTCGGGATGTATCAGCCCACGCGCGCGGCCAGCATCGATCGCACTTCGCGTGGCGGCGTAACTCATCGCTATATCTGCCGCAAGCGATTTCGCGCTCAGCGATGTACGCTCAGAAAGGAACAAAATAACTCGCGAGAGACCCAGTCCGCATCGTGCTACGTGCTCTGCTATTGCCGACGGAAGTGCTGGGGCAGAAAGCCCGTAAAGGGTAGATATCGCTGCCCGGCCCGCCAAGGCTGGGGAGCCGATTTGCACAATGCGGCAGATACCCGCTAGTGACAATTCCGCCGCAGCGTCGCACACGGAAGAAGCGGAAACGCCGCGAGCAATAATTTGCCGCTGCGTAACTGCACCGCAAGATAGTGCGGCAAAGAAGCGTAGCGCCGGCAATGACAGTTGAAATGTGCTCACTGTGGTGCGCCCTGCGCCTCGATCCAATCTGCCACTGCTTTGGCGCGAAATCGCACTTGCCGCCCAATTTGCACCTTTGCCGCCTGGGCCAATCCTCGCAGATCCCCGCGTTCCGCTTGCCGCAGCGCTTCGGGCGATCGGCCGAGCTCGCAAGCTAGGTCGGCACGAGACAGCAAGGCCGACCCATAACGGCGCGCCAAATCAGCTGCGTAATTTTCTACTATTTGCATTGTATTTCACCAGTTTTCGGCCGCTTTCGGCCGGGTGAAATGACTCTACACCGGTAAAATACGCAGGACTACCAACACAAATTCGCCGAAAAAATCGACGATTTCATTGCACTAAAATTGTGTCGCCGTTGTGGCTTTCATGGATTTCATTGCATAACTGAAAACTGAACAGCCAACGCGGCTTCAAATCTCTTTGCCATTTCGGTCGGCAGAGCTGATGAAAAGAATTCTCGCGCTGGATCAAAGTCGTTAGACCAATTCATTAATCTGTCGTCATACCCATGTTTTAACCAGTGGTCAAAATTATGAGTTAGCCAGCTTTCAAATTGCCATTGCCTTTGGCCTTCTGCCCGCTTAGCGAGGTATTCCTCGTGATCCAACGGCCGAACCGGAATTGCGTCGTTCAATAGATCCCGTCGTGTCGCTACGTTTTGCCATGCTGGTATGGCCGCGGTGTACTGCTCGATTCCGTTCGCCCATAGTCGAAGCCAAAAATCTGCACTGGGATTACATTGCCCGCTCTTGTAGAGGTAAGCACTGCGCCTGGATAGGCACATGTCTCTGCCGGTTCCGATACACAGCTTGCTGAGTTGCGCCAAGATTTCCTCGTTCTTTGGCACGACTAACGACCCTTCCTGATCGCAGCTAATAAAGTCGTCAAGTGAAAGGAAAAGAAAAAGTTTAAAAATGCCAATAAATTTCGCCAGTGTCTCTAAATTTAGTCGCATCGCATTGAGAAATTGCTTGGTACGAACAGCCTCACCGTTTTCAATTTTTGTTAGGGTATAAACATCTAAGCTGTGACCAAGGGACATTAGTTTCGAGCAAAATTTTGCCTTTGACAGTCCTTTGGGATTTGGGAAGCCCGCCAACCGTCTATCGGCTCTGATCAATTCACCGAATCGTTTTAGAACCGCTTTAATCCATTCCTCATTTGACTGTTTTATCATGTCATCAAAAGTGCTGGGAAACTCATTTTCTAACACTGCTTTGGCTGATTCATCAGCCTTCGCCACTGTATTAAGATGCTCAAAAATGGGGTTTTTATATTCATCGGCTTCTTCAGCGAATTGTTGGGCTTCTAGCTGGACGCCGCGTGCTCTAAGAGACTCTTCTTCATGTTTAACGTGGTTTTCGTAAGCGCCAACGAGTTCATGCACCGGCAACAAAAAAACCGCCTCGATGCTATCGCCAAGCAACTCTGCAATGGAATTTAGGGCTGCTTCCGAATCGATTTTGTGCCGGTTTCGTAGCCGCATTGCGATGTCGTTTGCCAAACTCATTTGAGCAATCCCACCAAGTTTTCCGCGCGCAGGTGACTATACCTTCTCAACATTTGCATTGATTTATGGCCAGTGATCGACGCCACATCGATATCAGACAGCGTTCCGCGCTCGACCAGCCGAGACGTCGCTTCATGGCGAAAGTCGTGCAGCCGAAAGTCACTAATGTTAGTTTCCTTTCTGCAGGAGTCGAAAAGCTTATGTATCGTATATGGCGCTCGTAAGCCAGTTTTGCCGGCGTCGCCAAAAAAGACTAGATCGCAATCCGGTGGCCGCAGGGGATTCGCAAGCGCCAGCGCGAGTAGCTGCGCCGCGCGCACACTAACTGGCACTGTGCGCTCACTGCCGTTTTTCGTGTCCGATAGCCGCACGATTTGCCGTTGCACGTCGATTTGACCGACTCGCAGCGTTATTAATTCGCCTTTACGCATGGCGGTTTCTAGTAGTAGTTCAACCGCCCAACCCAGCATCGGATTGCTGTGTTTTCTGCATGCCTCCAGCAGCGCCGCCAGCTGTGCCGGTGTCAATCTTCGAGTTCGCGCGGATCCAGCAACTGTCGGTTTCCGTACTTGAGTCACCGGATTGCGCACAAGCCCTAGACCCCATTCTTTCGAGGCGGTGCTGTAAAGGTGGCCGACCAGAGCCAACGCGAGGCGCACGGTATTATTGCTTTGCCCTTCAGCGATCTTGCGATCGCGATAGGCGCCGATAATTTGCGGGCTCAAGGCGGCGAGCGAGTATTTGCCAAGCTCGACTTTCAAATGTTTGATGCGGTTGACTTCAGCGTGGGCAGTGCTGGCTTTTTTGGTTGGTGTGACTTCGCGTTCGTAGCGCTCGAGCGCGGCGGCGATGCTCATTTTGGTTGAGTCGGCGCGGTCAATGTAAAGCCCCTTGGTCATTTCGACTTCGACCTGCCTTCCCCAATCCTGGCACTCGCGTTTGCTGGCGAAGGTTTTGACAGTCGTTGGGAAGCCGATCTTGCGTACCAGCGCTTTCCAGGTACCTGCAGGAGTTTTAACTATGGTTGCCAATCAGCACTCCAAACCCGGCAAAAAGTTGCCGTTGTACTGATAATGTACCGCTGAGCATTGGACTAAAGCAAACTTGCTTATAAGTCCTTGATTTTTATGGTGGGCCGCCCGAGATTCGAACTCGGGACCAACGGATTAAAAGTCCGCTGCTCTACCGACTGAGCTAGCGGCCCACAAGATTTCTAGATATTCGTTTGCAAGGCAACCGAACTACCCGCTGCGTTCAGCGGCCCTGGATGATAGCCAAAACTTTTTCCAATTCAACCACTTGCGCATTCAGGTTCAGGAATGCGAAGGGTTAGGGAAGCTTGGCGCTCAAAGCGCGTACGCGTGCATCTAGATCTTTAAGGCGCGCGCCGCCAACAACGGTGGCAAACATACGGTAATTGCCGCCGGCGCTCATGTTGGAGGTGCCGTCAATGCGCAACACCGCAAACCCAATCGGCGTGCCATCGCGGGCAAACAGCATTTTTCCAGGCTGATCGGAAATAAACGCTTTGTACGGCACGTCGATTCGCCCCTGAATGCGGGTTTCATCGACAAACGGTGCGTAATCGAACTCTTCAGCAATCACGCCGACCACATACGCACGCTGGCCAATACTGGGATCCACAGCCTTGGCTAGATTGACGAACGGCAAATTTTTCGGCGGTGATTTGATCTTGAGCCAGGCCACCCCCAAGTCACGATCTTGCGTCACGACTGCAGCTTCTAGCGGTTGATCAGAGCCTGGCAAGCGCACTTTGATTTCCGATGACCGCATGCTGGGAACTTGGCCATCGCCTTGGCTGCGATAGACTTTTTGGAACATATCGGTCGGGTTAAGCACTGCCGATGGCACCAATAACAAGCCATCCGCACTTACCAGTGTCGCCTCGGTTTCACCCTGTGCGCGTTGGTCTGAGGCACCGCCCGCAGCGTCAAAACTCAAAATATAGCTGACCGTGACCACGGTTCGACCGTAGTTCTTGAGCAATCGCTGATAGGTTTGCGCTTCGGTTTCTTTCGCCTCTGCGGACACGAAAGTGGGCAGCATTAAGGCCGCCAAGAAAATCGCGCTGAGTAAGCTTCGAATGATCATTATTTCACCTCGCGCCAAGGCGCATCTACAAATAACAAACGCGTTTCAGCGCCGCGCATCACGAGGAAACTCAGCTTGTCTACGCCAGACTTTTCGGCGCTTGCTAGTGCTGCTTCAAAACCGGAAAGGTCTGTGACCGCAACTGCGCCCAAGCGCACCAGCAAATCGCCTTCGCGTAAATGCGCCAAACCGCCGTAACCACCGTTTTCAATGCGTTCCAAAATCACGCCCTGTTGCTGCTCGGTGAGTTGGCGCTCGATTCGGTCATAAAAAGTAATTGCACGCAGGGTGATACTGAGTTTGTCGTTCCAAAGTCGCTCGGTCTTTTCGGCGGGTTTTGGTTCTTCAATCAAATTTAAATTGAAAGCCATCGGTGTGGCGCTACGCATGACCGTTACCGCGAACGGCTGATTGCGCTCGGCGTTGCGTACGCGCAAATCCAACGCACTGGTTTCCTTCAGGCCACTGGGCTTCACTGGATTGTCGCCAGTGGCAGTAATCAAATCCCCAACTTTTATGCCTGCGGCCTGCGCTGGCCCTTTTGGGTACACCCGCGTGATCCGAAACCCGCCCTCAGCAAGATTTAACTGCGCCGCCAAAGTGCTTGGCACCGGCTGCACTTCCCAGCCAGCCCAGGCTTTATCAAGCTCAGGATTGACGGGCGGAATCAATCGCTTTGGTGCGGGCGTAATCAATGCCAGTAGACTCTGACCCCGCCGATTCAAGCTAATCGTCAAAGGTGCGCCGGTCTCGGCTCCGTCCGCGAGGGTTCCGGCTAGAAGCTGAAAATCACTGAGCGTTTTGACGACCTGCCCGTTCACGCTGGTAATGCGATCGCCGGCAAGGATCGCTGGCTGCGCGGTTGCCGCCGGGCCACCGGTGCGCAGGCCCTGTACCAGCACGCCATCGGTACTTTCCAAATAGCGCGCGCGCGCAACATTGGCAGTGACTTCAATGACGCTAACACCAAAATGCGGGATTTCTATTTCGCGGGGTTTGGCGTCGACTTGCTCAATCGAAACGACGTTGATCGTGCGTTTTTGTCCAGCGCGCTCGATTTGCATCGCCAGTGTTGAACCAACTTTACGCTCGGTCAATGCGCGCCTAAAGCTTGGAATCGCTTCTGGCTCCAACAGATTGATTGCCACGTTATCTAGACTAAGCAAACGATCGCCGGGTTTTAAGCCAGATTTCTCTGCTGCTGAGCCGCGATCTACATCGCTAATCAATGCGCCAGCCGCAAGACCAGTTCCGCGTAGGCTGCGCACGCCAAAACCAAAATCGCTGCGCGTGACTTTGCCATTGGCGATCAAGGTGTCCACAACATTGCGTGCAATCGGCGCGGGAATGGAAAACGCCATATCGCCACCGAAAACATTGCCACGCGTATTAACGCCAACAATTCGACCATGCAAATCCACTAACGGCCCGCCCGAATTGCCCGGTGAAATCGAGGCATCATGTTGTATCCAAGCGTAATAGCGCGCCGTGGCCTGGCTTTCGTTGAGGCTTTGCTCGTAGTCGGCCTCATCTTCGAACAGACTGACCATTAAGCGATTGACGTTATTGATGACGCCAGCACTAACCGAATCGCGCATGCCCCAGGGCGCGCCCATCGCCAATACCGTGTCGCCTGGCTTTAAATCGCTGACGCTGGCGCTAAAGCTGGCGAAACCAAACACAACTCCGGCCGGCGCAACAATTTTTAGCACCGCTAAATCACTGACGGCATCGGTGCCGATTAATTTCGCTGGGAACTCGCGTTGGTCGTTGAGCACCACGCGAAAACGCTGGCCGTTTTCGGTGACATGCGCATTGGTCGCGATGTAGCCGTCGGCGCGAATGATCGTGCCGGTACCGCCGGAAAGCGAAAGCCTAGCTTCACCACCGGAAAAATCCTCACGCACCACCAAAATCGAAACTACGTGCGGCAACACTGCATCGCGCGCCAAGGTCATTGATGGCGCCAGTGTCGTTGAAGGCTCAGACGTCATTGCTAACTCAGGTGCAGCATCGCTAGCCTGAGTGGTTTGCGTCAATATGAGGCAAACGGCGCACGCAAATATCGCTGCCTGGAACAAAAGCTTACTCATAAAATTGCATTTACTCTTTAAGATAACTTCGGTTCCGTTTCGCAATATTTGCGTTCTGGGCGACTAAGCCGTCGGTTCGCCACCCGGGCTTAAATCTGCAGCGTTTGACGGCGGTGCACTATCGGACGATGCCAGCGGTGCGTCGTCGTCAAGCTCGGGCGCTTCTTCTTTGTCGACGCGCACAATGCCAATAAGTTTCTCGGCATCCACCATGCGCATTAAAGTAACCCCTTGCGTGTTGCGCCCCACTTTGGCGACTTCCGAAGCGCGGGTGCGTACCAAAGTGCCTTGATCTGAGATCAACATCAGGCCGTCAACGTCATCGATTTGAATAGCCGCCACTAGCGGGCCATTACGATCACTGCACTTGATCGCAATAACGCCTTTGCCGCCCCGACCTTTGCGCGGGAACGCGCGCAATGGCGTGCGCTTGCCGTAGCCGCGCTCAGTTGCGGTCAGGATTTGCGGGCCGGCGGCGTCCAACAATTCGACGGGCTCAGCACCTTCAACTATTTCAGCCACATCAACAGCATCGCTTTCTTCCTCGTCGCCATCTTGTGCAACAAATTTTGAGTCCGCGATAATCAAGCTCACCACTTTGCCATCGTCATCAAAGCGCATGCCACGCACCCCGCGCGCGGTGCGGCCCAATTCGCGCAACACATCCTCGCTAAAGCGCACCGCTCGGCCATTGCTGCCAAACAACATGATGTCGCTGTTGCCGTCGGTTAAGCCGACGCCGACCAAACCATCGCCTTCATCAAACTCAATCGCACGAATGCCGTTGCTGCGCACATTGGCAAAAAAGCTCAGCGCGGTTTTTTTGACCACGCCATTGCGCGTGGCAAAACAGATCGACTTATCGTCGGTGAAATCGCGAATCGGCAAAATCGCCTGAATTTTTTCGCCTGGCTCAATCGGAATCAAGTTCACAATTGGCCGTCCACGCGAGCCAGAACTGGCCTCAGGCACGCGATACACCTTGGTTTTAAACACGCGGCCCGCGCTGGTGAAGGTCAAAAGCGTGTCATGGGTGTTGACCACCCACAGCCGCTCGACAAAATCTTCTTCCTTCAAATTCGTCGCACTGCGGCCTTTACCGCCGCGCTTTTGCGCGCGATACGCGGTCAACGGTTGGCGCTTGACGTAACCAGCGTGGCTCAAAGTAACGACCACATCTTCCGGCTTAATCAAATCTTCGGCTTCCAAATCCGCTTGTGAGGTTTCGATCACAGTACGGCGCTTGTCGGCAAAATTGGTTTTGATACCGTTCAATTCTTCGGTGATCACTTCGTTCAAGCGATCTGGCTCGTCCAAGATGCGGAACAACTCTAAAATGTGGCGCAAAATTTCTTGGTATTCCTGGCTCAGCTTGTCTTGCTCCAAGCCGGTTAAACGCGCAAGCCGCATTTCCAAGATTTCTTTCGCTTGAATCTCGGAAAGCTGATATCCCGCTTCGCTCAAACCTTCATAAAATTTCGCATCTTCCGGGCGGGTGCGGTCACTACCTGCGCCGTTTAATAGCGCAGCGACCAAGCCTGGCGACCATTTTTTCGCCAGCATGCGCTCCTTCGCTTCCACGGGCGTCGGCGAGGTTTTGATCAACTCGATCATCTCGTCAATGTTCGCGAGTGCAACGGTCAAGCCTTCCAAAATATGCGCGCGCGATCGGGCTTTGCGAATCTCGAACACGGTGCGGCGGGTTACTACCTCGCGCCGGTGCGCGATAAAGCACTCCAATATTTGCTTGAGGTTCAAAACCTTCGGCTGGCCGCCGACCAGCGCCACCATATTGATACCAAACACGGTTTGCAGCTGGGTCTGGCGATACAAATTATTCAGCAACACTTCGGCATTTTCGCCGCGTCGCACATCAATCACCACGCGCATGCCGTCTTTGTCAGACTCATCACGCAGGCCGTCGCCCGCGATCCCTTCGATCAACTTTTCTTTGTGTAGCTCGGCGATTTTTTCGATCAGGCGGGCTTTGTTTACCTGATACGGCAGCTCAGTGATGATGATTTGTTCGCGATTACCGTCGCGCTCAATATCCGCTCGACCGCGTACGTGAATTCGGCCACGGCCGGTGCGATAAGCTTCTACAACCCCGGCAATACCGTTGATGATGCCGGCCGTTGGAAAATCTGGGCCGGGGATAAACTTCATCAGCTCATCAATCGTCAACTCAGGGTTTTGCATCAATGCCAGCGTGCCATCGATCACTTCACCTAGGTTTTGTGGCGGAATATTGGTCGCCATGCCTACCGCGATACCCGCCGAACCATTGACTAGCAAGTTCGGAATCATCGTGGGCAACACCGTTGGCTCGTCCAGCGTGCCGTCGTAATTCGGTTTGAAATTGACGGTATCGCGGTCAATATCGCGCAGTAATTCCGCCGCCAATTTGGTTAAACGCACTTCGGTGTAACGCATCGCCGCCGGAGAATCGCCATCGACCGAGCCAAAGTTACCCTGGCCATCGACCAGCAAATAACGCAAAGAGAAATCCTGCGCCATACGCACCACGGTGTCATAAACCGCGACATCGCCGTGCGGGTGGTATTTACCCGTCACATCACCGACAACCCGGGCGGATTTAATACGCGTTTTGTTGTAATCATTACCCAGCTCTTTCATCGCGAACAACACGCGGCGGTGCACAGGCTTTAAACCATCGCGAACGTCAGGAAGGGCGCGCCCTACGATCACGCTCATCGCGTAATCCAGGTAGCTTTGTTTCATTTCATCTTCGACGTTAACGCGCAGAACTTCTTTTGCGAACTCAGCCATGGGGCAGAATTCCTTTATCGGTAAATTTTAAGTGGGCGAAGGACTAGAGCCTTGGGCCACAGAGGCCTTCGCAGATAGCCGCTGAGATTAACATAGGGCACGTTTTTAATGTGCTTATTGGGCAAGCGTGCAGCGCTGAAACCTGCGTTTAAAGCGATATTTAACGGGCTTCTATGACTTCAGCCAAGCGTCAGGCGGTTGCGCCCTGCGCGCTTGGCGCGATACAGCGCCCGATCCGCCCATTCAACAAATTTCTCGACGGTTCCACGTTCCGTTGGCACCGCGCTTTTTAGGCCGATCGAGATTGTTGTGCAGCCTTTTAATTCAGCAATTTCAGCCAAAAGCAGTTCGCAGATAAGCTTTGCCTCCCCAGGCTCGATTTCTGGTAGCAATAAGCCAAATTCCTCGCCGCCCAAACGCGCCGCAAGCTCACCGCTGCGCCTGGTGTATTTTGCCAAGACCGTACTGATGCGCTTGAGCGTACGATCGCCGGCGGCGTGGCCGAAGCGGTCATTAAACGCCTTGAAATTGTCGGCATCGATAATCGCAACGCTCAAATTGCATTGGCTGCGTTGGGCACGGGCAAATTCACGTTTTACGTGGTTATCCCACGCGCGGCGATTTGCAAGGCTGGTTAACGGATCGCTCAATGCGCTCTTTTCGAGCTTGGCATTCGCCAATTTCAATTTACGATTCGCGTGTGCCAGCTCCGCGCGCTGAACTTCAAGTTCAGCACGTTGCGATTCCAGCTCGCGCGTTTTTTCCGCCAGCGTTTGATTGAGTTGGGCCCAATAGATTGCCCCAGCCAACTGATCGGCGAGCGAGGTTAAAATCACGCGCGTCTCGGCCTTAAAGCCGTCCAGTTTGTTCGAC
>JAYVAQ010000248.1:0-3647 GCA_043750875.1 Rhodanobacteraceae bacterium | reverse complement strand
GCCGAACCCGATAAGTCAGTGCTGAGGGCACCAAATTCATCGCCCTTGCGGC
Source organism: Rhodanobacteraceae bacterium (assembly GCA_043750875.1). Lineage (GTDB taxonomy): Bacteria > Pseudomonadota > Gammaproteobacteria > Xanthomonadales > SZUA-5 > JANNYA01. The sequence goes on along the minus strand of JAYVAQ010000248.1, from coordinate 3,595 downwards.
GGCCGCCATGCTTCCGGTATCGGCAATTTTGGCGAGCATGCGAATCGCTTCGGGGGTCATTGCCTGTGCTTGTGCCATAGGATGTGCTGCAATCGTTGAAATTATTTGAATGATGCCAGCAATCTCGTGCGCTCTAATTTAAATTTAGCCGCGCACAATTGCACCATGTTGAGCCGATCATGGCTCAACGGTAACTTGAAGGAATATTTATGCTTACCGTGCGCAAATCCAACGAACGTGGCTACGCCGACCATGGTTGGTTGAAAAGCTTTCATTCTTTTAGCTTTGCTGGCTACCAAGACCGCAAACACATGGGTTTTGGCAATCTGCGCGTGATCAATGAAGACCGCATCGCCGCTGGCGCGGGCTTTGGCACGCACGGACATCAGGATATGGAAATCATTAGCTATGTGCTGGAAGGCGCGCTGGGGCACAAAGATTCGCTCGGCAACGGTGCCAGCATCGTGCCAGGTGAAGTGCAGCGCATGAGTGCAGGTAACGGCATTCAACACAGCGAGTTCAACCACGCAAAAACGCAAGAAACGCATTTTCTACAAATTTGGATTTTGCCAAACGCTTATGGCGTTGCGCCCAGTTACGAGCAAAAAACCTTCAGTGCAGAGGAAAAACGTGGTGCCTTGCGCTTGGTGGTAAGCCCAGAAGGCGCTTTGGGTAGCGTCAAGATCCACGCCGATGCGCGCCTGTATGCAGGCTTGTTTGATGGCAGCGAAAGTCAACACATCAGCCTAGATGCAAAGCGACTGAGCTATGTTTTTGTGGCGCGCGGATCACTTACCGCCAACGCGGTGCAACTGAGCGCTGGTGACGCACTGCTGCTAGCTAACGAGCAGGCGTTGACCTTGGCTGACGGCAACGATGCCGAAGTTCTGGTTTTTGATTTGGCGCCCTAATTTGCCCTGACAGCGCGAAACACCGAGGCAAATCCGCCTGGAATCCTCGCGAGCTAATTATTGCCATGTTTTAAATGCCTGGATTCTCGCCCGCGCGGGAATGACGGCATCTCTTTTCCGCAACAAAAAATTTGAACCAATAGATCACCCACAAAAAAAGGAAACCTCATGAGCAAAATTGCGGTTGTATTTCATTCTGGCTACGGCCACACGGCCCGAGTCGCCGAATTTGTCGCCGAAGGTGCGAACGCCGAACTTATCGCCATCGACAGCGAGGGCAATCTGACCGAGGCGCAGTGGGCTATTTTAGATGCCGCCGATGGCGTTATTTTTGGCAGCCCAACCTACATGGGAATGGCGAGCTGGCAATTCAAAAAATTTGCCGACGCCACAAGCAAGCGATGGTTCAACGGCAGTTGGAAGGATAAAGTTGCCTCCGGCTTCACCTGCTCGGCCAGCTTGAGCGGCGATAAGCTATCGACCCTGCAGTACTTTATTACGCTGTCGATGCAGTTGGGCATGATCTGGGTCGGCCAGCCGCTGTTAAACGATGGCGAGCTCAATCGCATTGGCTCCAACTCGGGCGCTATGGCGCAAGTTGGCCCGACTAGCCCCGCACAAGATATTCCTGCTGGCGATTTAGAAACCGCAAAGCGCATGGGTGCGCGGGTACGGGAAGTTGCGGGCAAGCTGCACGGGTAATACCCAGCAGGACATTTTGCTGGACACTTGCCGATCTTTAGGGAACTACCACGCGAATACCGGCACTAGGCGCCGCCGCCAAACGGAAGTCCCGCGTTACCAAGGTGGCGTCGAGTTGCCGCGCTAACGCAATGTAGGTGGCGTCATAGGCAGTAACGTTTCGGCGCAGCGCCCAGATGTCGTCCAGTAGACTGTCATGTGCGTAACGTCGAATCCGCAAAGCGCGCAAGGTTTCGACTAGATCACAACGACTAGACGGTATTTGCCCCCCTAAGTCGAGTCGGCGCAGCGCGTGCAGCACTTCGATATCCAGCAATGCAGGTGCTGCCAGAGCTGTGTCAGGGGAAAATAACAAGCGTTCGATCGGCTCGGACTGAAACTTGCCCAACAGATCGACCACAATTGACGCATCGATCACCAGTACACGACTCACGCGCGGTCGCGCTCCATGCGGATAATGTCTGCCGAACTGGCCGTCATGTTGAAACTTTCAGCCCGTTGCAGACGTTGCTGCAATTCTTCCATCGATGGCAGCGTCACCATTACTTTAAGTTCATCAAGGATCAAGTCGCTGAGGCTCTTGCCGCAAAGCGCAGAACGCACCTTCAGGGCACGATGGACTGGATCAGGAACATTGCGGATTTGAATCATGACGGACATGATGGATTTTCACATGTAATGAACATTGACACATGCTACTAACATGCAGACGCATCTGCAAGCGGGCATGACAGCGAAAATCTAAATCCGTCTCACTTATAGCTACCTGGGCTCGGCAAAATTACTTTGCGCGCCAGCGCACCCTGCGCCTCACTTAAAATCCCGCGCAAAATCTGGATTTCGCGCTGATCGGGTGCGGCACGCTGAAAAATACGGCGCAAACGCGTCATCAGCTTTTCCGGGTTTTTGGTGCTGTAGAAATTGATTTGCTTCAAAAAATCGGCGTAATGCTGCATCAGCCGGTCGAACTCGATGGCCGGTGCTGGCACGTGAATATCTTGCGTGATCGGCGCAACGTCGCGCAGGTTTTGCTCAGCGCTATCGCCCACCAATGCCAAGGCCGCAAGCCGAATCTCATAGGCGATCAGCTGTACCGCCGAGGCCAAATTGAGCGAGCTATAGTCGCTATCGGTGGGAATCTGTACGCGGCCCTGACATAAACTTAGCTCGCGATTATCTAGTCCCGTGCGTTCTGCGCCAAACACCAATGCCACTTCGCTCGCAGCGGCCATTGCCAGCGCTTGCCGCGCTGCAGCCGCTGGGGAAAATTCGGTAATAACAATGTCCCGCCTACGCGCGCTGGTGCCAAACACCAGCGTGCAATCGCCAATCGCGCTTGCTAAATCCTCGCAAATAACTGCCTGTTGCAACACGTCATCAGCACCAGCAGCCAACGCAAACGCGTCCTCGTCCGGCAAATTTTTAGGTCTGACTAGATACAGGCGGCTCAGCCCCATCACCTTCATCGCGCGCGCCGCCGCACCGATATTGCGGGTCAGCGTGGTGCCGACCAGCACGATGCGTACCCGGCTTAAGCGCGCAAGTGCTGCCTGATTAAGTGTGGAATATTCGGTCTGCGGCGTCATCGCAGAACTATTTCGCCGCCGCGTAATATGGATTGCTACCTGCGGCGTGGTTAGTCGCGTCAATTACCGCAGTAATTTCCGGCACACGTGCCAACAGCGTCTTTTCAATGCCTTGTTTCAGCGTCACGTCTTTCATACCACAGCCCTGGCAGCCGCCGCCGAATTGCAATACGACCGCATTGTCAGCGGTCAGCTCTAACAAGCTGACGCGGCCGCCGTGGCTGGCAACGCTGGGGTTAATTTCGGAATCTAAAATATATTGCACGCGTTCGATCACGCTGGCATCCACGCCGGGAACTTTGGCCTTCAATTTTGGCGCTTTGATGGTCAGTTGCCCACCGGCCGCATCGACCAAATAGCTGACCTCGGTAGCATCTAAAAACGGCGCGCTGATCG
>JAYVAQ010000247.1:0-4824 GCA_043750875.1 Rhodanobacteraceae bacterium | reverse complement strand
ATATTAAAGAGCTTGGCCACTACCGTTGCAACGCCGGAGAAATGCCCAGGCCGCACTGCACCACACAAAATATTGCCAATCACCCCGACGTCAATCCCGAAATTCGGCAAATTAGCCGCCTGTGCGGGATACATTGTTTCGACAGTAGGTGCAAACAGTGCGTCACAACCGCCGCTTGCAAGCAGTACTTGATCCGCTGCTAAGGTGCGCGGGTAGCTCGCGAAATCTTCATTCGGGCCAAACTGGGTTGGGTTGACGAAGATGCTTGCAACAACACGGGTGGCGTGTTGCTTGGCCAGCGTGACCAAGGATAAATGCCCATCATGCAAATTACCCATCGTTGGGACAAATGCGATGCGCTCCCCGGCAATACGCCAAGCGCGAACTTGGGTGCGTAACGCTGCAATTTCGGTAAATGTGTCAATAGACATGTTCTGGCCCCGGAAACGTTTTCGCCTTGACAGCTTTGACGTAATTTTGCACGCCTGCAAGCACGCTAATTCCGCCGCCCGAACCACCTAAGTCTTCAAGAAAATTATGCACAAAGCGAGGCCTTCGCCCAAATCCAATGCCGAGCGCGTCGAACACTACCAAAACCTGCCCATCACATTGCAAACCTGCGCCGATGCCAATGGTAGGAATCGTCAGTGCTGCGGTAATTTCCGCTGCGACATCGCTAGGCACACATTCCAAAACCAGCAAATCCGCGCCCGCATCCTGCACTGATTTCGCGTCTGCCAAAAGCCGTACGCGAGCTTTTTGATCGCGACCCTGCACTTTGAAACCGCCCAGTTTGTGCAAGGACTGCGGCGTCAGCCCCAAATGTGCGCATACCGCCACGTCACGAGCGCTCAACCCTGCAATCACATCAATCATTGGGCCTGCGCCCTCCAATTTCACCATCTGCGCGCCCGCGCGCAACACCGTTTCGCTCGCCACCAGCGCGCGTTCTAGCGTGGCGTAGCTAAGTAATGGCAAATCAGCTAGAAGCAGGGCTTTTTTGACACCGCGTGCCACTGTTTGGGTGTGATAAGCGATATCGCTGAGCGTAACGGGCAGTGTGGTGCTATGGCCTTGTACCACCATGCCAAGTGAATCACCCACCAATACGATATCGATCCCAGCAGCGTCCATGATTTGGCCGAAACTGTAATCGTAGGCGGTCATCATCGCTATTTTTTCGCCGCTCTGCTTCATTGCCAGAAGCTTCGGCACATTGATGCCAGGGCGATCTAGATCAGGGTTGATATATGCCATCGGGGGAGATCCTGTTTAATAATTCATTTTAAAAATATCTGACAGCGACAGCGCCGCTAAGTAAGTTTGAGCTTTACCCAAGCCAGGAATTTGCACGTCAGGCGCAATTTCAAGCAACGGCAGCAATACAAATGCGCGTTCATGCATACGTGGATGTGGGCAAGTCAGTTCGGTCGTATTTAAGCGAACACGGCCATAAAGTAATAAGTCCAAATCAAGAGTCCGCGGCCCATTGCGGCGATTAGGGTCTCGCAGTCGGCCTTGGCTATTTTCGATCGCTTGTAGCGCAGGTAACAGTGCGTCAGCCGCCAAATCAGTGTGCATTTCCGCCACCGCGTTGACGTAACTGGGTTGATTATCGTCGCCCCAGGCAGGTGTGGAATAAAAACTAGAAACACGGCGAACGCGTGAAAACGCAAGATCATCCAAGGAAGCCAAAGCCGCGTTGAGCTGAGCCTGTGGCGATTCCAATACCCCGGCTAAATTACTGCCTAGGGCGACAAACGCCGTAGTCATTCCGGCGCAGAGGCTTTGGGCTTAGCACTGCGGCTACGTACTCGACGCTTGCGTTTTTTCACAGCGGCGGCCTCACTCGCTGGCTCAAAGTCCAACTCCGCCGCTCGCGTACTGCGGTGTGCACCAAAAATGGCCTCAAAATTCGCATTCGCATCTTGCGCGTCAGTCCAGCGCTGCGCCCAATCATGTAAACGCTCATCGCTGTAGGCGCGAAGCAATAGAAAATCATAGCCCGCGCGAAAACGCGCATTCGCGACAAGTTTGCGTGCGCGCGACGGTGTGGTGTCGGTCAAGCGCCCTTGTAGCTCCCAAATATCACGCACCTGCAGCGAGAATCGGCGCGGCATCGCCACCCTTTCAGCGGTATCTAAAATCGCCGCGTCAAACATCACAATGCGCTCATCGAAGCTGATTTTGCCCATATCGGAGCCGCGCTCGGCCAGCCGATGCTGCATCAGTGCCCAACCAAACGCGGCAAACAAGAATGCCGGGGTAACTGATTTACCCAGCTCGATGCGTGCATCGGTATTGCCCAAAGCCGCTAACAAAAACGTGTTGTTACGCCGAATAACTGCAGGCCGCATTGCGGGAAATAGCGCTTCAATTAAGCCAAGGCGCTGCATTTCGGCCCAACTCGCTAAGGCGTGGCCAGATAGAAACAACTTGAGAACTTCATCGAAAAGGCGTGCCGGAGGTATTTCGGCCAGTAATGGATTGAGCTCTGCGATTTCCTTTTCGGTTTCACTCGCCATCGCAAAACCAAGTTTCGCTTTCAAGCGCGCCGCGCGCAGCATGCGCACCGGGTCTTCGCGATAACGCGTGGCAACGTCGCCAATCAATTTGAGTTCGCGTTTTTCCAGATCCGCTAAGCCGCCGACGAAATCCAGCACGCTAAAATCTGCGATGTTGTAATACAGCGCATTGACAGTGAAATCCCGGCGCAGCGCATCCTCTTCGATTGAACCGAAAATATTGTCGCGCAAGATCCGTCCGCCTTCCTCGACATGGCGATCACCTGCGCCTTCGGAGCCGCGAAATGTAGTTACTTCGATAATTTCACCGCCAAAACGCACATGCGCGATGACAAATCGACGCCCAACCAGCCTGCAATTGCGAAATACTTTCTGGATTTCTTCCGGAGTGGCGTTGGTGGCAATGTCAAAATCTTTCGGCAATACGCCAATCAAAAGATCGCGTACCGCACCGCCGACCAAAAAAGCATCAAATCCGGCTTCTTTTAAACCGTACAGGGTGCGTAACGCTGCAGAAGAAATGGCTTTACGGGAAATGTCGTGCTGATCGCGCGTTAAGGTGCGGACGGTCATGTGTGAGATGGATACCTTCGGGTGGATAAAGTTCGGCGACTGTTTGGTTTGCATCATTGAAATTCGATGCGTAAATCAAAAAACAGCGATTTGCCGAACATGCGGCAAACAACGCTGCTAGATTTTCAAGTCTAACTGATGCGCGGAGTGTAGCCGCTTGTTAGTATTTGGCGACTCTAGCTTTTCAGCTAGGCAGTTTCGTTTTTAGCTCACTTATTCGTTTTTAGCTTCGCAATCTTCCAGGAAATATAAATGCCGTTTGTGGTAACCGATAGCTGCATCAAGTGCAAATACACCGATTGCGTCGAAGTATGTCCTGTGGATTGCTTCAAAGAAGGGCCAAACTTTCTCGTGATTGATCCTGACGAATGCATCGACTGTACTTTGTGCGAACCCGAATGTCCGGTCAACGCGATTTATCCTGAAGACGACGTACCTGCCGGGCAGGAAGAATTCGTCAAGCTCAATGCCGAATTAGCGAAAAACTGGCCGACCATCACCATGCGCAAGGACGCACCGCCTGATGCGAAGGATTGGGACAAGGTCAAGGATAAGCTGCATTTATTGGCGCGCTGATGGGGCAACACTCAGATAAATCTGAGCCTGGACTCGGACCAGGCTCATGCCTGCAGCGCTACAACAGGTTTAAGATCGACGCAATTCCACATTAAAAAGCCTTGCCGCCATGATTGATATTCGCACCCTTGATGAATTGACCAAGCGCCTAAGCGCAATGATGCCGGCGGATTTGAATGCAGCAAAGGAAGATCTGGAGCGCAACGTAAAAACGGTGTTGCAGGCGGGCTTAAAAAAGCTGGATCTAGTGACGCGTGAAGAATTTGAAGTTCAGCGTGCCGTGCTCTTGCGCACCCGGGAAAAGTTAGAGGCTTTGGAAGCCAAGCTGAGCGAACTCGAAACACACGCTCCCGAATAGATCCGGCCTGCGGCAAAGCCGCTAAAAATCTGAGGTTCAAAAATGTCTCTAGCAATTTTGCTGGCGCGCGCCGGTGTGGGCGTGGCTGCGCCTAAAGTAACAGTGGAAGTTCAGCTCTCAGGCGGTTTGCCGGGGTTTTCAATCGTTGGGTTGCCGGAGGCTGAGGTCAAGGAAAGCCGGGATCGCGTGCGTGCAGCGATTCTCAATTCTGGTTATGAATTTCCAGTGCGTAAGATCACGGTTAATTTGGCGCCTGCGGATTTGCCGAAAGAGGGTGGCCGCTTCGATTTAGCCATTGCGCTTGGTATTTTGGTCGCGCACGGACAATTGCCGAATCAAGGTTTAGAAAATTATGAGTTTTACGGTGAGCTGGCGCTTTCCGGGGATTTGCGTGCTGTGCGCGGTTTATTGCCCGCCGTCGTCAAAGGTAGCCGCGCTGGCCGCACCGTTGTGGTGCCCACCTTAAGCGCCGCCGAGGCGGGTTTAGTTGAATCGGATTCGGTTCTACATGCGCCCAGCTTACTGGCGGTATGTGCACATTTACGCGGCGTCGAAAAATTAGCTGCGTGCCCGCGTATTGAAACAACCTTAATTCCGGTGTTAGCGCCAGACATGCGCGATGTGCGCGGCCAACATTTGGCTAGACGCGCCTTAGAAGTGGCAGCGACAGGCGCGCACAATATTTTGTTTGTTGGCCCGCCAGGCACCGGAAAAAGCATGCTGGCACAGCGTTTGCCAGGCATCATGCCGCCGTTGAGCGCGCCTGAAGCACTAGAAAACGCCGCGATTTGC
>JAYVAQ010000246.1:0-10849 GCA_043750875.1 Rhodanobacteraceae bacterium | reverse complement strand
ACCTGCTTCCAGCGCTTCGCTGATCGCAGGTGTTGCCAGCGACGAGGTTATCCTCAACATCCTGGCCCGCCGCCGCGAGCCGCCCCGGCCACTCAGCGTCGTCCCGGCCGAGGATCTGGCGCTGGTGCATCCAGCGCTAAAATTAATAATTTTTTCATGATAATTCTCCGTCTAATTAGTAGATTAAAGCGATGCGCACGCATTTGCGGCAGTTGCAATTGCATTAAAAATGCCTTGCGCGTCAGAAGATGAAGCGACTAATCCATTTTCATTGAAGTCAGGTTGACCAGGTGATAGACCACCACCGGAGACTTCGTTAAAGATTGCTTGCGCATCGCCAGACGTCAAATTCTGTCCAGCTGTTGGGACTGCGGAAGAATTATTTGCATCTCCACGGCAGAGACGACCGGGATTGGTTGTTCGGCGGCTGTCATATTCGTCAAAGAATGCGGTTCCAGTTGCGGCGGCACTCAAGCCCAAACGCACATCTTTCAAGACGCCAGCAGCGTTATTTGTTGTCGTAGTACGCGTTACAGCCGATGCAGCATTGCCGCCAGCGCCTTTAATGGTAAGCGAAAACGGCGCGGCAGCGCCCTGCGCCCACTCAATTTCCACTGAATAATATCGATTTGCAACAACCGGAATGGCTGCAAGCGTTGCTGCTGAACCAGTAACTGTTGCTTGAATATTACCGCCCGTCAGTGACAAACGGATCAAGTTCGCGCCAGCGCCGTCACGTGCCACATAGAAAAAACCAGCTGCGCCGGTGTCAACCAAGGTTGTGCCTGTGAAGAAGTAAAAACGCGCTTTGTAGCTGGTCGCATTTGTCGGCGTGTTGTCTTGCACGTACTTAGCAGTTGCCGCGCCTACCACTTGCAAGCCGCAACGTGCGGAATAGCGTTTGAAGCCAGCGGTCGGCTCACCCGCATCAGCTGCAACCACACCTACCGAATCAGTTGCGCTCCAGGCGCTGATTGAGCATGCGTTTGCGCCAGTGAAAGCCATCGCGCTGAAGATTGCAGCGCCGAGTAATGTTTTTAAACGAATCATGGTGATACCTCTTTTGGGAATATGAAAAGTTTGATCCGATGCCATTTGTGATTCGCTTTTGGTTTGCACTTTGGCGGTCATTTTTGGCTCATTCGGCGCGCACGAATACCTGCACGCAAAAAGATTTCGGGAAAAGTAACACAGTGTATACGGCAACTCCAAGCCCCATAGTTATAAAAACAAGCATTTACCTGAAAATAAACTTGTAAATACTTGAAATATTGGGGTTTTAGCGCTGCGTAAGGACTACGCCGGCTTTTTAAACCGGATACATCGGGTGCTTAGACGCGGGCTCGGGAACTTTTCTCTCAGTCGTGCTGCGAAAGTTTGGGGCGCTCGCGATTTCTAAAATTTACCGAAGCGTTCGAGGGCAACTGCGCCCCAGACGATAATGACGATCAACATGCAGCCGGTAACGGCGGCGGAGCCCATGTCCTTGGCGCGGCCGGCCAAAATGTGGTGCTCTGGCGTCGTTTTATCGACTATGGCTTCAAGCGCCCCATTCATGAGCTCCATCGTTGGCACTAGAATTACAACGGCGGCCAAAACAGCGCGTTCAAGGGCGTTACGGCCTAGGAAAAAAGCGAGCGGCAATAATATTAGGAGTAAGTAGGCTTCTAAGCGGAACGAAGCCTCGTGCTTCCATGCGGCTTTAAGGCCCTGCGCCGAGTAACGGGCGGCACGCAGGATTTGGCGCGGGCCGCGAGCTTCAGTGCTGGCCATGATTGAGTCGATACATATATATAGGCATGGTGGCGCAGTCGCTTAAATTGGGCTAAGTAGTTTTTGGCGGAGTATTTTTAGGCGTCGAGATCATGCCACAAGCATGGTTCGGGCGGCTTAGCGCAGATATTCGGAGCGTGTCAGCAATAACGTTACCTCTTCACGATCATGGTAGAGCTGCTTGCAGCGCCAAACTAACGACGATTCGAGCTGGGCGGCTGCGATTGCGCGACATTTTTGTAGCTCGGCAAAACGTTTCTTCATCGGAAGTTTGAGATTGACAATGACGAATTTGCAGCGCTTTTCCAGCAACCACTGCACCGCCAGTGCTGCAACTTTTTGCGGTTGCTCGACCATGTCACAAACCAACCAGTCGACAGGACGTTTAGGTTTGTAGCGAAAGCCATCTTCACGAAAGTGTTGCACCATGCCAGAGCGCATCAGCGTGTCGGACATTGCGCCGTTATCAATGGCGATAACTGAAATGCCCCGGCGCACTAATTGGTAGCTCCAGCCGCCGGGGCTGGCACCTAAATCCACTGCGGTCATACCACGCTCGACCCATCGCGCGCGCTCGGCGTGGCTGAGCAAGCACAAAAACGCTTCGTCTAGTTTGAGGGTAGAACGGCTGGGCGCTGCCGACGGAAATTTCAGCCTAGGAATACCACCGGGCGCGGGCGCGGATTTGTGTTGGTGGCCGATACATACCAAGCAATGATCGCTGCTTAAAAAGACGATGTGTAGAGTTGTGTCGTAAGCTTCTGGCGTAATTTTTAGTTTCGCCTTCAATGAATTTTCAAGTGATTTCGTCATCGGCAGCAGCAGCCGGGTGCTGTCAGCATCAGGTGCGTAGACAAAAACATCGGAAATTGGAGTTTCATGCGTTGCCCAAGCCGCCAGTAGCGCCTCGATGCGTGCGCCGCGCTCTAACGAAGTCAATTCGGTTAACACGCCTAAAAATTCGCGGGTAAATACCGATTCAGTGCGCCAATCGCGCCAACGTTGCCAAATTGCCTGCATCTGGCCGGGTGTGCCGCGAATCATCAGCGCGCCAGGGCCTACGTCCACCGGCGCAACAGCGACATCGCGCTCGGTCAGCCACGCGCCCAGTTCAGTGATTAGATCGGGCTCGAAGCCGGGGCGGGTCAAAAATAGTAGGGCATTTATCATGCGCGGAGCTTAAGCCTAAAACACCTCAACGAGGTATTAGCCATAACTTGCGATTCAATCATGGAAACAAAGCCGCTGCCAAGAGCCCCGCAGCCTCTGGCAAACCCAGCGCCAAATTCATGTTTTGTACCGCCTGCCCGGCCATGCCTTTGCCCAAATTATCAATGGCGCTCAGCACCGCGACGGAACCTGCGACCACGTGGATGGATAGATCGCAAAAATTGCTGCCCGCAACCGCCGCTACGCGCGGCGATTCATCGATCACATTGACGAAGCGCGAATGCTGATAGCGCTGTTGGTAGGCCTGGGTCAATGCCTGCGCGGTCAGCCCAGGTAACTCAAACTGGCAGGTGGCAAAAATGCCGCGCACCATCGGCGCTGAATGCGGCACCAGGCTAAATTGCGGCACGACCGCGTGGTCACCGATTTGCCGTGCGGAATCTGCCAAACACGCCTGAATTTCGCTTTGGTGTTGATGCGTCAAAATTTTATAGGCACGAAAATCGTGCGCGCGGGTCGGGTGGTGCGTGCCTGCGCCGGGCTGGGTGCCGGAGCCGGATGAACCTGTGACCGCACTAATATGGATGCGGCCAAAATCGTGTGGCAGCGCCACCAGCGGCAATAGCGCCAGCGCGATCGCGGTGGCAAAACAGCCTGGGTTGGCGATGCGCTTGGCACCTGCTAAAGACACATTACTGGCTTCCGGCAGGCCATAAACAAAACTTGGCAGATGCTCCGGGCAAGGGTGCGCATAACCATAGGCGGCGGCGAACGCGGCGCTGCTGCGCAGGCGAAAATCCGCGGATAAATCGATCACGGTGGTATTTGCCGGCAGACGCTCGCTCAGCTCAGGCCAGAGTTTTGCGAATTCGCCATGCGGCAGGGCGGCGAATAACACAGCCGGGTTTTGTGAGGCATGCATCGCTACACTATCAAGCTCGGCTTTGAACGTGTCAGGGGTTTGCCCGCGCAAATGTGGATGCAGACTTACGATGGTTTTGCCCGCGTGCGAGCGCGAGATCGCGTCAATACGGGCCACATTTGGATGCGCGAGCAGCAGGCGCAACAACTCGCCGCCGCCAAATCCACTCGCACCTAAAATGGTGACGTCTACTTTAATAGGCGCCTGCGGCATCAGCTTTGCGTCGGGCCAGCGTCGGGAAGCGTGGCCGCGCTGTTGCCAGCAACCGCATGATTAGGTGCCGACTTACCCGCTAAAAAGTGACTTAAACGTCTAAATGTGCCGCGAATTAACCGCCACAGCTTGGGTAAGGCCCAAACCATAAACGCAATAAATGCGACCAAAACCACACAGAAAATTACCGGGTGTTGCCAAGCCAGCCAAAGGATACCGATGCTGGCAACATCTTCAGCGGCGCTCAGACTCCAGTTGCTAAACGGCTCGGGGGAATGATTTACCAAGGCGCGTGTACCGGCTTTGGTCAGGTGCGCGCCGGTGGCTAAAGTGCCGCCTACCATCGCGGCAATGACTTGCGTCAGTTCGCTATTGGCGCCGTTTGAAACCGCAAGCGTCGCCAACATCGCCCCGCCCGGGCCGCGAATGAAAGTATGTAGCGCATCCCACAAAGAATCGAACGCGGGCACTTTATCCGCAATAAATTCCGCAGCACATAGCGCGCCACTGACCCCAATCACGTACGGGTTGGATAAAACATGCAAATTCCCGGGCAAACTCAACAGCTGAAAATGCGCCAGTGTGCCAAGCAGCAAACACACCGCGTACAACCGTATACCGCTTGCCCAGGCTAGCCCTGCCGCGAACGCGAACTGCGCGAGCGGATTTGCAATTAATGATGTGTCCATCTGCACTCCTTAATTCTTGCGCCTAAATTAGCTGAGCCCTGTCGCGCTAAACAACGGCCCGCAACATGCCCCAAACCGGCGCGGTATCGGGGCGTTGATGATGCCAAAGATAGAACGCTTCGGCCGCTTGTTCAATCAGCATGCCTAAACCATCAAACGCGACGATATCGACCTCCGATGCCCAAGCCAACGCCGGTTTTGACGCCGCACCGTAACTCAAATCGACCAGCGCCGTGCCCGCGCGAACTAAGGAATCAGGCCAGCTGGGCAGCGTAAATTCAGTATGCCCGGCGCTGCTGGCATGCACGATTAAATCAAATGCGCCTTGATGCTCAAGCTGATCCAACGCACATGCTTGGCCATTGAACTGCTGCGCCAAAGCCTGCGCCTTATCCAGGCTGCGATTGGCAATCACTAATTCGGTGACACCAGCTGCTTGCAAGGGTGCCAGTACTCCGCGCGCCGCACCGCCTGCGCCAATTACCAACAGCCGCCGACCCGACAAATCCAGCTGTTGGCGCTGGGTTAAATCGCGCACCAAACCGATGCCGTCGGTATTCGCGCCATGCCAGGCATGATCGACGCGGATTAAAGTGTTGACCGCCCCTGCCCGTTCTGCGCTTGCGTCCAAGCGAGTACACAGCGTCAATGCCAGCGCTTTCAGCGGCAATGTGACGTTGGCACCAACGCCACCACGCGCGGCAAAATCATTCAGGACGCTGGCAAATTGCTCCGCAGGCGTTTCCACAGCAAGGTATTCCAGAGCAATTCCACACTGCGATGCAAACGTGGCGTGGATTTTGGGCGACAGCGAATGTTTGATCGGTGCGCCGAATACGGCGAACTGCGGAATTTTGGTGGGTGTGTTCAAGCACTCTTCCCACGCTGAGCGTTTTGTTCGACGACATATTTCTGAAGCACACCATCCATACGACCTTGCCAGCCTTCGCCAGTACTACGGAAGTAATTTAAGACTTCTGGGCTGTAGCGAACGGATACCAATAGCTTTTTTTTTACTGACTTCGGTCGGCCTAAGACAGACTTCAGCGTAACCATTTCTTCCAATTGCTTGTCAGTCAGCAGCAACGCATCGGGATCAGTCTTTGCCGCCCGTCGAATCGTTCGGTTCTCTGCGTCGGTTGGCATGGCAATCAAGCGTTTAGGGGTAGTTTTCAACATAGTATTTGACCTCTTTTCGTTCTGCGTAGCGAAGGCTGATAACGCGCCGTGTTCTACCGCGATCCACGAAGGCGACGTAGTACAAACGATTGCCCTCGGGGACTATGCCGACCATGCGGATTTCATCGTAGTCATATCGTTTATCGATCCATACGAAGGCTTCATCCCAAATTAGCATTCGGGCGAAAGACAGCGTCAAGCCGTGCCTTATAAGATTCAACTTATCTTTATCAGGGTCGAAATCGATATGCATGATTTATTGTAGCTACCAAAAAATTATGGGTCAACCTGGATGCTTCAGATAGATTTTTGTATCGGCCGAATCAAAAATTGAGTTGAGCGGTTAACGCACTGGCCGAACAATCGCAGGCATCACGCCCTCGGGGCAGCGCAGCCAGCCAATGATGCGGCTGGCACCCGGCTTAAGCTCGACCGCAACTTTGGTACTAAACACACCCGCCGAAAAACTGTAGCCCGAAATGCCATCGCCACTGCATTTGGCGTTGACCGCGAGGCGCAGCGCCGATGCCGCGTTTAAGTTACCCACGCTGCGCAAACGCACGTCAAAACCGCCCGCCGCATTTGCAACGAAATCAGTACTAATTTTTGCGCGTAAAACTTGTTTGTTTATAACCGCCGCTAGCGTCACGGGTGCCCACGCGCGCGCGTCGCTGCGCAAAGGCAGACGAAACCAAACCGACGCTTCCAGTTTCGGTATCGGGCGGCGATTTAACGCATCAATGAGCGCGCGCACCGACTCAGGCGAAGTTTGCAATTCCAGCGCACCAGCATGCGGCGTACCTAGCTCGGCTTCGTGCGACACACCGATTACTTTACCGTTGCCATCAAGCAGCAGCTTTGCGCCATAAGCGGGCAGTGCGACAGCAAATGGTTTCGCTGACAATGTCGAAAATTGGCGGAGCCAGAACTCGGCTAAGCGTGGGTCGAACAGCCCACGCTTGGGGGCGAGTACGCTGTGCACTTGTAAAGTAACCCGGTCAGACGCCGCTAAAAGACTCGGTAAACCCGGCGCCCTTAACCAAGCGGGCAACGCGGTGATGTCCAAAAATAGATTTTTAGGCAATAGCCCGCGCAAAGCAACTAGCTGCTCGCGATAGCGCTCCAGTTGTGCCTCGGCACAGTCAAAGTCGATCTCCACGCGCGCAACAGAAACATCGCCGGTCAGCCAGCGGGCACGGACCTCGGCAATTTTCGTCGTGAGTTGTTGTGCCGTTAACACCGGCGCCGCCCCCGGTAGGCGAATGACCAGTACCACCGGCAGCGCCGACTTTTTTAGCGCGGCCAAGTCGACCGTCGGCTCTGCCCATTGCGTGCCCGAAATATGCTGCGCGCCCAACACCCGATAGCGGCTAAAAAGCGTGCGTTGTTCGACGACGGCCTGACTAAGTTCGGGCGTCCAAAGCCGCTGCCAGATGTAGGCCTCGTCGCTGCGCGCGATACCGTTTTGAAAAGCCAGCAACACTGTTGCTAAGCGCCAAAACACCTTCAAATGAAGCTAAACTCAGACCTATACGGCAAATTTTTAGCCAAAGTCATAGGCCATAACGCGCTGTGGTTCTTGCAAGAAATTACCCTGCACAAAATTCACGCCGCAAGAGAACAAAATCGACATGGAGCCAGCATCCTCAACGAACTCTGCAACCGTGATTTTCCCAGCGTTGCGCGCTTCTGCCGCGATGCTGCGAACTTTTTCTTGGTTTTCTTTGCTTTTCGCAAGTTCTGCCATGAACGAGCGGTCAATTTTGAGGTAGTCCGCGTTGACGTGCTTGAGCAAGCGAAAGGAATTGATGCCAGGGCCGAATTGTTCCAAGGCAAAACCACAGCGCAGTTGCGCCAATCCGGCTTGAAAAAATGCCACTTGCTTGAGATACGTGACGACTTTGCTTTCCGGCATTTCAAACACTAGCCGATCGCCAGCGACGCGCGCGACTTTCAGTTGCTGTGCTAACCACGGCAAGATTGAGCCGTCTTCGATGGTTTGCGGGCAGATTTTGATGAAGAACGTACTGTTGATGCCGCTGGCTTGGCGTTCTGCCACGGTGCGAATAATTTTCGCGATCACCCAGCGATCAATGTGCGCCAGCAGCCCGAGTTTTTCAGCAACCGGGAAAAATACGCCGGGCTGTACTTCGCCGTTCGGCCCATTCATGCGCAATAGCACTTCGTAAAATTCGCCCGACTCGCCCTGCAGACTCACGATCGGCTGATACATCATGTTGAAGCCGTCTTTGGTCAGCGCATTTTTAATCGATGCGATCCATTTAGACGATTCCGCCTCGTCTGCTTTTTCTTTCTCCATCGGATCAAAGGTAACCAAGCGATTGCCGCCATCACGCATTGCCACTTGGCTGGACTCTGCCGCTTTGTTCAAAACATCTTGCGGCGCGGTCATTTTTTCGCTCATCAGACACATGCCAAAACTACCGGTCAAGGTAATCGAGGTGCGCCCAGCGTCAATAACATGATCTTCCAATTGCTTGACCAACTTGGTGGCGAAATCAATGCAGCGTTGATGCACCAAGCCAATCAAAATGATGCCGAAACTGTGGTCACCTAGACGCGCGACATGCGCATTGGTGCCTGCGGCGGTGCGCAAAAATCCACCCATATCCGCAAGCAAGGTATCGACGCCATCAATTCCAACGACTTCAAGGTGCTTTTTGTAGTTATCAATTTCCAGATAAAGCACGGCTTGATCTGTTTTCCCGCCGCTAGCAGCAGCCACCGCTTTTTGCAGCTCTTCCGTAAATGCTTGCTTGTTCAGTAGGCCAGTGACCAAATCTTGGCGGCGCAGCGCATCTAACTCTTTGGCAAGTTCGGCATTGCCGGTTTGTTGGCGAATCACGATCTGCGTGCAGGGCTCGTTTTCTACACTGGCTTCCGAGAACTCCATCACCGCATCAAAGGTCGAGCCGTCGGTACGCTGTGCTTTTAGATTGAGCTTTTCCGGCGGCTTTTCGCCTTTGGAAATTTGCTTGAGCACGTCTCTAAATACTGCAACATCTTTGCCCGCCAGCATGTCTAAAAAGGTGGTGCCTTCAATTTCTGCGTATTCTTCAATTTTGAACATTTCCAAGTACGCTTTGTTCGCATAGACGTGCATGCCCTCATGCACGTAGGTAATTGGGTCCCGCGAGGAATCCAACAATGCGTTACAGCGCTTTTCGCTTTCGCGCAGTGAAATCTCTAATTTGCGTACCGCGCGACGGGTTTGCAAATCAGTAAATTCACGCTGTGCCATCGTTTGGAAAAAATCGCTCATGCCTCGAATCAATACGGATCGGGCACCATCGCGTAACGCCGCCAACAGGGTTTCCTGCGTTAATGAATCCATGACCGCGAGCACCGGAATGTCTTTGCCGGTTTTTTGCACTGCATCGGAAGTTTCCTTCAGCGTCAATTTTTTCGCGCGCGCGCTGTGCAAAACCAAGTCTTGCGGTGCATCTAGTGCGGTTTTCAGCTGATCTGCATCGACTGCGCGCGTTGGGCGTACGGAAATACCGGCGTTTCGCAAAACGCTAATTGCGTGTTCCGCGTCTTCAGTTGAGTCTTCAACGAGCACGATTCGGACTAAATTATCGGCCTTAGCCATCTTTCACCTTTAACTAAAAAAATCCGCCCACACCACAAAAACAACAGCAATCGTGTGAACAACCTGCGATAAGCGGTTGATTTTGACCGAAAAGCGGCAGCAAACATAGGCCTTGCAAAATATTACGTAACAGATGCGCAAATAAAAAAACCCAGGCTGTCACTCCAAACGGTCTAACCCAGTGTTACATAGTTTCATTACCGCAATTGTTTTGAAGTGAGATTTACGACTAACTCCGGAAAAACACTAAATTGCAGCTTCCAATAGCGCCCGCCGTGTGGCGGGGCTTTCCAATTCCTTTAACCACCACTGCATCGCTTTGCCCAGCGCCACTTTCGGAACCGATGGCCAGACATAGCCAATGCGGCTGACGCGCGGGGTATTTTCGGTTGTGCGCTGCAGTAATTGCCCGGTGGCCAAATACGGTTGCGCCAAGCAGCGGGGCAAGTAGCCGCAGCCCAGGCCGCGCAGTTGCGCATCCAGTTTTGCCTGCAGATTCGGCACGGTAAACACCTCCTGCCCAGTTAAAATGCCGATACTAATTTTGTCGCGCGCTTTCGCTGAAACAGCGCTGTCAGCGACCGCGACGATGCGATGTCGCGCTAATTCCGCATTACTAATCGCGTGTTTGAGCTTTGCCAGAGGATGCTTTGGCGAAACCGCAAAAATAAACGGCACTTCCCCGAGCGGGCGGTTTTGGAAGTTGACGCGTACCACGTTGTCGACCGTGCCAATCGCCAAATCCGCGTGCCCTTCCAAGACCGCATTCAGCGTGCCAGAAAGCGTTTCTTCACGGATGCGCAGCCGTGTTGGTGCGCCAAGCGCGAAAAATTGCTCGCACAGTTGCCACAGCGTACTGCGAACAATAATACTGTCTACCGCGAGCGTTAGCTGCGGCTCCCAACCGGTCGCGATTCTTTGCACGCGATTCGCAAGCCCCTCCAATCGATCCAAGACCTGTTCGCCCTCGCGCAAAAGCTCTTGCCCAGCTAAGGTCAAGCGCGCATAGCGGGTGCTACGGTCAAACAACAATACGTCCAGTTGGCGCTCAAGTTGCCGCACCCGATAAGTCAGGGCAGAGGGCACTAAATTCATCGCCCTAGCGGCGGCGGCCATGCTACCAGTCTCGGCAATTTTGGCGAGCATGCGAATCGCTTCGGGTGTGATTGCCTGCAGGTGTGGCATGCGGCTCACCTTAGATCATTGAAATTATTTGAATGATGCCAGCAATTTGACGCGCTCTAATTTAAATTTATGCGAGCACAATGTTGCTACTAGGACCAATCAAGG
>JAYVAQ010000245.1:0-6077 GCA_043750875.1 Rhodanobacteraceae bacterium | reverse complement strand
CCATCGGCATCGACGGTGTGCGGTTGACCGAGATCGACGACGCCGAAAAGTTTTTGCTGGATCGGTTCGATTTCTAATTTGCCGCGAAAGAAGAAGTTAATTAGGCCGGTGGTGTAGGCGATGGCTCTCGGGGCGAGCATGTCTTGGATTTGCACGTAGTTTGCAAGCGATAGTTGCCCACGATCTGGCACTGCATTTTGTCCGCCTAAGTATTGCCAAACTTCAAACGAGGCAATTGGTGCTTTGCCATTGCGTAGGTTCGGATCATTAAAGCCTGGTGCAACCGCATCTGGCACCTGCCAATACAGCGCTTTGAGCTTGACGGTTGCGTTAGCGCTGCCGTCCAAACCGGGCACGTTCACCGTTTGGACATCGCCCTGCTCGAAGCTAGGGTCATCAAGCAGCGCTGGCGGGCTGCTAAAGCCCAGCGAGAATCCGCCTTCCGTAAAAAAACCGCGATTGGTGTAATCCACTAAGCCACGGCGACTTTCGAAGGCGTCCTCTGCGCGGGTGCTGAAGAATTTGCGCTGTACAGAAAATTGCGGGATCGGGTATCCGCTAGTCGTCCAGGGCGCAACCGCAGCGGGCGTTCTTTGCCCAGCTTCTTCAAACATATCGCGCCATTTTTCGTCGTCACACAAGTTGGCAAAGGAATACTTGGCGTTGACTCCGGCGGCAGCTAGTTGCACATCAAACGGAAACGTGACGCGATAGTTCGCAAAGTTCTCAAATGTCCGGGTCGCGACTTCCTGATTACCCAACCCTTCCTCAATCAAATTGCCGTTACACAAAAACGAATGCGCTTCGGCGCGCACATGTTGCGGGCTGGCGCTGTCTTGCAGCAAATGCACGACATGGCCGATGGATTTGAGCGTGCTGGCCCACAGATTCTGGCGAAAATTGGAATAACGACGTGTCAGCAGCTCGCTGAGAGGTTGGCCCCCGCTTACCGGTGCTTCTTTATAAGTCAGAGCCAGCCAGTAAAATCTGCGCGCGTCCATATAACTGAAATGGTTGCCACGCGCCGGATCGGGTACTTGCGTACTGTCCCAACTTGCGGTGTCGGCCACACCCAAGGCCCAGGCCGGTGCCCGGGTGCCGACAATAATGCCGGTGGTATTGGTGACGGGGTTGTAAAAATGCCCGAGTGAACGATAGCCGTCGTTCCATGGATCTTGATCCGGTGTCAGGTTGGGGTTGTCGTATTTACCAAACTTGAAATCGTCCTCGCGTATGACGCCGCGCATCAGCCAACCTTCAAAGCGTAGTTGAGCGTTAATACCCAATGTTTGATTGGCAGAGGGCAGCAGTCCTGAGTAAAGAGGTGGCATCGATCTTTGTTCATAAAGTGTTGGGCACCGAGTTAGCATTCCCGTGCCGCCTTGATCGCCCAACCAAGTTCCCTGCGCGTCTATGTAGTGGTCTTTGCCGCCGAATTGCCCCGAACTAGTTGTGCGGGTGCATTCCTGGCCTTCAGACTGATTGAACGGACGTTCGAGCGCCAAGCGATCAAAGCCAAGCCTAAAGTATAAATCTTTTGACTCCGGTGAAACATTGTTTAGTATTGACTTTGCGAATGAAGTCGAAGTATAAAATCCGTGCGTTTCTAAATTAAATGCGCCTAAATTAGTTGCAAAACCGCAGATAACTAAACCTACTAGATGGCTATTTTTCATTTTGTATCTCCAGAGTCGCATTTTCTACATATGGCTTGATCCAAGCGCAGAATTTCTTATGTTCTACCTCAGTTAATGGGATGGTTATCAAGAATTCTTTACTCATAGAATTTACATGCTCTGGGAGCAGCACCTTCATTTCCTCCCAGGGTTTTCGATCCGCTGGAAGCAACCAAAACGACCGATTCATCCAGACGTACATATCTACCTGCGACGGGCTTTTATTCATGCCCCGCCAGAGATTATTACAAAAATACGTCGTTCCGTGAATCGCCCTTAATTTATCTGTAAATTTAATTCTATCAATTTCAAGTCCAATATTATCCGATCCTTCGTCATCACACTGCTTCCCCATAAAACTAAAATTCTGATTTACTATAACTGGAAAACTACGATATTTTATAAAGTAGCGCTGCCTGATTTCTTTATGGCCGCGTAATTCGTGAAATCCTTTGCTTGACATGACCTTAGTAAAATGATGACTCCATCGATCCGACATTAATGGCTGATGATATACATAGCCCATTTCAAGCAAATGTTGCTCAAATGCGGGCGCAGTCCCTAATAAATTCACGTCATAAGGCACATACGCAGTGATATGCGCCGCGTCAGGATCACCATAGGCAAACTCAAAATTTTCATATCCGGGTACAAAATAATACGGGATAGGATCAACGCGCCAGCTAGGGTCTTTTGCGGTGGTGCGAAACCAACCGTCTTTGCCGGTTCGGCCTAAAACTCCACGCGGACAGCTCGATGTGCCATTGCTGCGGGGCTTGCCGCGCCACGCAAAATTAATCCAACCGCCTTCGATGGGCTTTAAAGTTTCGGCATCAATGAATTGCCATTCGGCGACGGGCAGGGGTTTATCAGCGTTGCTGCAGCCGGGCGAAAGTAGCGCGACTGAAAGTACGGTAAGTGCCAAAAAAAAGGCACGTAATCGGTTTATAGATAGGCAAGTGTGCATATGCCGCCTCTACATAAAATCGATGCGCCAAACGCCATTCTCATCGCGCCTAAATCGCACCGAAAAGCCATCGTATTGACCTGCGGTGGCGGTGGGGATCGCGATGGTCATCTCGGCGGTATTGCGGGAAAGCTGACCGCTAATAATTTGACCTAGCCGATTTGCGGTCGTAACAAGCGCGCTATTGTTTGCCAAGCCCGTCCAGAGCGCTTGCATGCGGTTGCGTTGCTTCGGCGACTGCGTATTGAGCGCCAGCGAAATCTGATTTTGCTGCAATCTTGATTTCATCGCGTAATACACGCCGCACAGCGTTTGCCGGGTGTAAGCCAAGCTTTGAATCAATACACGCGCCGTATCTTCTTGCACGACGAGCGGCGTGCCCAAATCGCCATCGTCGAAACTGACGCGGGCACGCGTCGCATAGAGCCCAGGATTTTCATAGGCGTATTCAAGCCGTACGGGTGATGCAACGCTATCAACTTCAAAAACACCATCGCCGTTGTAGTCAATTTCAACCCGAGCCACGACAGTTTGATTCGGTGGCAGCCTCGTTGCTAGGACAAACGGCATCGTGGTTGGCGCGTAGTCGCCAGGGCTGCGCGCCGAGAACACCACAGCGGGAAGGGCTGCCGCACTATAAGTTACCGTGCGTGTTTGCGTGACCGGCGCCGCGTCGATGCTGGCATAGCGAATGGTCAGCGTGTTGATGCCGGGATCGAGCGGAATTCTGGGCGACACAAAAGCGCTGCCATTGGTCAACGCCGGAACGCCATTGACTGAGACGCCGGTGTTTGCTGGACCGAGATAAGTACCGTAAATCTGGATCGCGTCCACACCGACAGTTATGCCCGCAGTTGGCCCTTGGATTGTGATGCTGAGCGGAGTGTTTTCTGGTGGCAAAATCACGGAAGCGGCCTGTTCCCCCGATTCAAAGCCGCTGCGCGCTAGGGATACGGGGAAACCGCATTGCTCTTGGGCACTGGAAAAGGCAGAAATCCCTAGCCCTGAAATAACCAGCCCCGAAATAAATAACAACTTTTTCATAAGTTATCCCAAAATGAACCGAATGCGTAGTTTGAGCTTGCGCGCAAATCGTCGAAATACGCAAGCGATTTTGATTGCGCCGCGCACCCAAAATGGAGGCGCAAGTGACAGCAAGCACGATGCGGACTTTGCTTTCGCGCCGATCACCTTTGCGCTCACTTCATTTCCCGGATTATCAAGCGATGGTGCAGTTGCTCGTGCAGGAGCGACTATCGGTTGCGCTAACAGCGGGAGTTAGCCAAACGCCTGAAAAAGCCACATTCCTACGTCAGTAAAATTGAAGTCTGTGAGCGCCGTATTGATTTGATGGAGCTGATTCACTACTTGCGTGCGATGAAAAGAAATCCGGTCAAGTTTGTTAAATTGGCTCTCGAAATCGTTGAGCGCGTGGAGTTGGAATAGGCAGTCATGCGGCCGTTTAGACCTAGGCGAAAACTAATTACAAACTAGAATAGGTATGGCAATGCCCCAACGCCAGTATAAAAGAGCGTGACAACCGCGCTGTGCTTACTACAAATCGGAGAGTGCCGAAAGTTGGATCGCCGAATTGCATTCAGCAGGCGACTCCACTGTATAGCCGCTATCGAGACCACGCGGCGAACTTTCCTTACTGAAGTTCGATAGCCAAACCACCAAACTTTTTATCTTTAAACCGCCTTTATCTTGCCTATGCTCAGCCGGTTTGCCAGACTCCGGCCACATAAATTAGCGCATCGCAATCCGCAGAACGGGGATATCGACAGCGGCTAGTACGCATTTTCTTCCAAGAGCATCTTTATGAAAGCAGCCGAAATCAAGCGCCACGCGGTGGTGATGCACGAAAATAAAATCTATCAAGTTCGCGGCGTGGAGCGCTCAAGCCCAACCGGGCGCGGCGGCAACACCACATTTCGCTTTTCGCTGTATCAAGTTGGCTCTACGCTAAAGACAGATTTAAGCCTGCGTGCGGATGATGAGTTGGCGGAAGTCGACATGGCCAAACGACCGGCAAACTTTTCCTATATGGATGGCGAAAACTACGTCTTTTTAGATGCCGAAGACTACACGCCTTATACCCTGAGCCCCGCGCATGCGCCTGATTTAAAAGACTATTTGGTCGATGGCATCGAAGGGTTTTTCATTATGGTGGTTGATGACCAAGCGATCGCATTGCAGTTACCACAATTTGTTGAGCTAACGATTGTTGAGACGCCGCCCTACTTAAAAGGTGCTTCCGCCACCGGGCGCACCAAGCCGGCGAAATTGGAAACGGGCCTGGAAGTTCAGGTGCCGGAATTTATTGCCAACGGCGAAAAAGTACGTGTCGCAACCGAAACAGGTGAGTATTCGGGGCGCGTATGAGCGGCGACGCCCGGCAAGATAAGTCGGAAAAGATCGAAAAATCCGGCTCTAAGGTGGACGTGTCGGATAAGGCATCGAGTTTGGGCAAATCAGACAAGCAATCTTCATCCACGAAGGCTGACAAATTAGCGATGGCTGAGCGCGCCAAGCGTGAGCTAGAAGGCCAATCTTTTGCCGCTGTCGATTTGGGTAGCAATAGTTTTCATATGATTGTCAGCCGCTATACCAATGGCGCGCTGCAGCTGGTGGATCGTATTCGCGAACCGGTGCGATTGGCGTCCGGGCTGAAGGCGGACGGTAATTTGAGCGCAGCCGCACGCGAACGCGCGTTAAATTGCCTGGCTCAATTCGGACAACGATTGCGCGATATTGCACCCGAACGGGTACGCACCGTCGCAACCAATACGCTGCGCCAAATGAAAAGTCCGCGTGCTTTTCTGCGTTTAGCGGAAACCGCCCTTGGCTGCCCCATTGAAATCATCTCCGGGCGCGAAGAAGGTCGACTGACCTATTTGGGTGTGGCACACACCTTTGCCGAGGCACGGAAGCGGCGTTTAGTCATCGATATCGGCGGCGGCAGTACCGAATTTATCTTAGGCCAAGGGTTCGACGTGTTCGAGACCGAATCCGTGCAAATGGGCTGTGTGAGTACCACGCAACGTTTTTTTGACGGCGGAAAGGTCAGCCGTAAAGAATGGCGGGAGGTACAGCAACGGCTTTCGCTTGAATTCACGCCGTTTCGCGCGCACTACTTGGAACGTAGCTGGAAGCGCGTGATTGGCTGCTCTGGCACCCTCAAAGCGACTGCGGCGATTCTGCACGCGCTTGGCGGCCCAGAGTGGACGATCACACGCGCGGGCTTAGATGGACTCATTGAGCGCTGCTTGGCCGCAGGGGATTTAGACAAAGCTAAATTGCCGGGTCTTTCGAATGATCGAAAAATGGTCTATTTAGGTGGTTTGGCCGTTGTTGACGCGTGTTTTCGCGAATTGCAAGTGGAACAGATGCAAGTTTGTGAAGCTGCACTGCGCGAAGGGCTTTTGTACGAC
>JAYVAQ010000244.1:0-4643 GCA_043750875.1 Rhodanobacteraceae bacterium | reverse complement strand
GCCGCACAGCCATGAGCGGCGTACACAGCGGTTGACACAGTGAAAAGTGCCCGCTTGGGTGGGATCGACGAGTTGGCTGCGGGGTTGGGTCATTGGCGTAGTTTGATTTGGCGCGCATGACGTGCGAATCAGGTTTGGCGCAATCTTGGGTCAGAATTATCTGAGAGGTGGGTGTCCGCGCCGCATAGCGGCAAATTTTTATTGGGGCTTGACGCAATTTGGAGTCAGAGTCTGAGGGTTGCGTGTCCTGGGTTTTGGTTGCTTTTAAGGCTGCTGGCATTTTTAAGGCTGAGGCCTGGGTGTCCAGCTTGGGTGTCGTTGACCCCGCAACTGGGCTAGAGGACTGGTCTCGGTGGTGCGTTATGCAGATGATTTTGTCGTGGGATTTCAGTATCGCAGCGACGGCGAAAACTTGCGGGCGAATTTGGCAAGGCGACTGAGCCTATATGGCTTAACGCTGCATCCAGAGAAGACGCGGCTGTTGGAATTTGGTCGATATGCCGAGGCCAACAGACAGGAACGCGGATTAGGGAAACCAGAAAGTTTCGCGTTCTTGGGTTTTACGCATCGCTATCAAACACGAAAGCGTGATGGGCGCACCGATCTGCAGCGACGAACGGTGCCAAAACGGCTAAGAAGCTTCCTACAAGAGGTGAAGAAAGCGCTGCTTGAGCGGCGTCATGAAACACCTCGCGAGCAAGGCACTTGGCTGGGTCAGGTGGTGCGGGGATATTTTCAATATCACGCGATACCGGGCAACCGCGCGGCGCTGGACACGGTTAGAACGGAAGTAAACAAGATGTGGCTAAAGATGCTTCGGCGTCGAAGCCAGCGTCATGCACTGCCGTGGAGCCGATTTAATCGCTGGGTACGACGCTGGATTCCTTCAACGAGAACGCTGCATCCATTTCCCGACGAACGCTTTGCGTTTTGACTCAATGGAGGAGCCGGATGCGTTAGTTGCGCACGTCCGGATCTGTGCGGGGGGCGTCAGCAATTGGGCTGGCGGCTCTACCGCGATCCCCACGGACGTCAGACTAATCCGACAAACCCCGTCGAACAAGCCGCACAGACAAGCCTTCAAATCTGTTCAACTCTGCGCCCATGACCCACCTATATGTCCGGCGCTCGCTTTGGGGCGCAAACCCCCGAAACGAAGGGGGTGTTAGCCATGCACGATCACATATAATAATCCTTAGTCTTGAGGAGTATTTGATGCGTGCGATTTTGTTTTTTCTTTTAGTTTTCAATGTTCTAACGAGCAGTACAAGTTTAGCCGCCACCTACAGCATCGATACTACGGCGAATAATTCAGCGCTCAGCGCCTGTACTCCAGCGGCGGCGGACTGCTCCTTTGCGGGCGCCCTGACGCGCGCGAATGCGGACGCTACGCTCGACACCCTCAATTTTATGATTCCCTACGACGGCAGCGTTGCCGGCTGCGACGCGGGCTTGCAAGCCTGCTTTCTTGACATCACCGCAAGCCCTGCGCTTTCAATCAATCAACCGCTGATTATTGACGGCAGTACCCAAGCAGGCCATGTGCTCAACACGATTGCGGCCTCGATGGGGCCTATCAATGCCGAATGGTCGATTGAAATCGGCGGGCCAACCCTTGCCAATACTTTTGCTTTAGTACCGAATGCAGATACGACTTTGCGCAACGTTAAATTCGTACAGGCGCGTCTTGCACTGCGTCCAACTCCCTCGAATGGCAAAACCTTGATTATCGAAGGTTGCGCCTTTGGTGGCAGCCGTTTGGGTAAGTCAACGCCTTCCAGCAGCATGCGCTATGACTTTCAAAATTTAGGAACAGCTACCGACACCATCCGTATTGGTGGTCTAAACGCAGCGCAACGCAACTGGATTCCGGCGGGATATGTGTTACTGGGGGAACCCAACTCACCTGTCAATGTGCTGATGCAAGGCAATTTGATTGGCTTGAACAAAACCGGCACCGCGATCCCTCTTACAGGAACATTTGTCGATGAACGCGAAACTTTCGCGGATACCCGCCATCCCAATTCAACAGTTTTGATTGGTGGTACTGACCCTAATGCCCGAAACTATATTGCCGGTGGAACCTATTTTTTCGGCACCGGCAATGATTACACCGCACCGCCTCGAATTTTTGTGCAAAACAATGCCATCAATGTCGGCACCGGTAGCGAGCGGATTGAATCGGGTTTTACGATGGTAATGGACGGCGGCGTAAAAATCGGTGGCAGTGGCGCGAATGAAGGCAATCTGATTCGCGGCGGTTTGCGCATAGAAACCAGTCGCAATCAGGTTGTTGGCAACCAGTTTTTGGGCAGTCGCGGGCGAGCGATTCGCGTTTTCTGGCCGACGTTTAATACCGAATTGAACGATGTGAATGACGCTGACTCGGCGGTGCAATTTCGCGCGCAAAATTTCCCCGAAATTAAAGCGGTTGTGCTCAACGCCAACAATACCCTTACGGTCACATATCGCGTCGATTCAACCACTGCAAATTCCAGCTACCCCTTGTCGATTGAGTTTTACCTGGGTGCTAGCGATGATGGCGAAGTAGTGCTGGGTCGTGATTCTTATCTAGCTGCGGAGGCGCAGCAGGACAAAACCATGATATTTCCAGTTCCAGTCGGATATGTGCTGCAAAGCAATACCCTGGTAACAGCGACCGCGACCACCACTGAACCCATGCCAGAAACGAGCGGTATGACCCTGTTCCCTCTCAGTATCTCGATTGATGCGCCTGCTGCGGCAATTTTCCCAAACATGGGTAATTTTGTGGTGCGGGCGTTAATTCAACGCCTAGGAAGCTATCCCAATTTTGCTTATGGTCGCGTGCAGTTTATCGCGAGCGGCGCAGGCCAAGCAAACTCAACTTGCATCGCAAATCTGTTACCCACAGCCACACTTGGTGTTGCTGAAGCAAGCTGCACCCTACCGTCGAGCGGCGCTTTAACAATTGGACAAATGCGCATCGTTGCCGCAAATTTCGACCCGACGCTTAATCTGGCGGTCGATGAACTGCGTGGACCGTTCGTTCGTCCCGGCACCACAAAGAGTTTCACGGTCGTGGGTGACTTAATTTTCTGTAATGGTTATGAAGACGCCCCGACTTCGGCCTGCCCTTAGCGCACGCGGCGTACTTGTATGTGCATCTAGGAGACCGGAGCGAGGCAACGAAGTTAGCCGAATGATTTGGAATTGGAATTAGGTCACTGCGCCGTCCTCGACCCTCACAGATTTAGCGTGGGATTTAGCGTGGATGGGATTTAGCGTGGACACCCGCCCCTCAGATAAATCTGGCTGAAAACTGCGCCAAATCCGATTTTACAGCAACGCGTGCGCGCCCAAACTGTGCCGATGACTCAACCCCGCAGCCAACTCGTCGACGCCACTCAAGCGGGCACATTTCACTGCGTCAACCGCTGTGCGCCGATCTTGGCTGTGCGGCCTGGACAAATACCTCGGCAAAAGTTTCGAGCACCGAAAATCTTGGGTTGAAGCCCGTATTTTGGAGCTGGGACAAATTTTCGCCTGCGGCGTGCATGCCTGGGTGGTTATGAGCAACCTGCGGGCGGGCAAAGTCGCCGGAAGCTACCCCAGAGCCAGCGACTTTGTTCGGGTGCTTTTCCGCAATGCCAAGTTTTGCGCGCGAACTCTATCGATCAAATATTCTGGCTCTTTGGTAACTTAATTCGACTTCGTTCCCCCGCTGGTCGATTTTACTGGCCGTGAGTTGCACCCTGGCAAGCGCGGCCAGATTGAAGCGGGCGAACCGAAAGCGTTGACCAAACTGGGCTTAGATAAAAATCACTGGACGAGGCGCGTCAAAGGGTTCGGGTCGGGTTACTGGCGAGTTGTCGGTGACTTGGAAGAGTTGATCGACAAGGCAAAGGAAATCAGCCAGCGCACGCTGTTTGGCATTGGATTTGCCCGGATTTTGAACAAGATTTAAGTCGACATTGGATTATTTTTTTGCCGCTCTTGCGGCTGGTGGCGTTCGCTTTTGAATTGTTTTGGCTTGGATTTTGGGCCTTGTGATAGGGAAATAAGAGAATATGAGCGGTTTTAGGGCTGCTGGAATTTTTAAGGTTGAGGTCTGGGCGTCCAGCTTCGCGTTGCGTCCAGCTTCGCGTTTCATCCTCGCGTAAAATGCTTTACCCAGCTATAAAGTCTAAGGCAAAATAGCTCGACGCAATCGGGTAGGGCTTGTTCAACGCAGTATAAGGTCGCGACTTCGCGCGACCAATCCTTGTTCGTTGGGCGGCAGGAGGTAACTTGTCAAGATCATTGCGATGCATAGGATTCATTCTGCTGGGCCGGACGACCCGTCGCGATGCCTCCATTCGCCGCCGGCACCTCCGAATCGTAGCCGCACCCGGCGAGAGCGCCGCCGCACATTAAGGAGAGCAGAATGCCGTTGCTTAGGATGTCGCTAGTAAATCGTCTATTTAGTATCGAAAACACTGAGCGCGAGGACTTCTGGGAGGGTTCTGCGCTGGTTTGGAGCAAGCGTGTTTCATCGTTCTATTTGCTTGTTACTTTGAGTTCCTTGATCGCCTATGCGGTCCAGGGCAAGGAGCGCATAGCAGGGCTAGAGTGGTATTGGCGAGTGATTGCTATTCTACTTGGTTTCTTCGTTTCTGCCGGTC
>JAYVAQ010000243.1:0-2271 GCA_043750875.1 Rhodanobacteraceae bacterium | reverse complement strand
GCACCAAAATATTGCTTGGCGAAGCCTTCGCTGACCAAAATCACCCGCTCCGAGATGGCGCTGTCGGCACTGTTCAGTACCCTGCCCGCCAGCAAATTGTAGCCGAGTGCTTTTAGGGGATCACCTAGCACCGAAATCACGGTGGTTTGCAACATCGCATTGGCTTGCATGGCCGGGCCACCGCTGAGGTCATAACGTGGCTGAAACACCGGGGTAAACGGCACGCCATTGCTAATTGCAACGGCTTGAGCGCCCGGAATTTTGGCCGCCCCGTCCAGCAACGCTTGCGCTTGTGCGGCAAATTTTCGTCCGTTTCGGCCACCTGGTTCGGCGCGCATGAAAATTTGCGCGTTGACAACGCCATCGACATTTAAGCCTAAGCGCTGATCGCGCAAAGCCTCACTCGAGCTTAAAAATAGCGCGGCACAAAACAACGCGACTAGAGACAGCGCGGTGCCGGGAATTCCAAGCCAGTGTTTGCCGCGTGTGCCAGCGCGTTGTGCCCTTAGCGCCGAACTGGCACCGGTTTTGGCAATATTCCAGGCCGGATAGGCACCTGCCAGCAAGATCGAAAATAAACTGAGCAACAGCGCAACCACCGCCAGTTTCGGATTCATGATCAAGCCGAAACCAAGCTCAGGATCTACAGGTAGGCCGCTATCGCTTAAATCCGGCGACAGTTTCCATACCGCCCAACACATCAAAAACGCCACGCCTGCTGCAAATGTTGCCAGCAGCGCCGTTTCCAGCAGCACCACGCGCGCCAGATCACCACGCGATGCGCCCAGCGCATCCATGACAGCAAACGCCGCAGCCCGCTGACGGCCACGGGTGAGCACCAGATGTGCCGCGTTGGTCGCAGCCACCAATAAAACCAGCAGGCTAAGTCCAGTCAACGCGAATAAGGGCACCGCTACATCACCACGCAACGCTTGCTCAAAGGAATCCGGTACTAACTTCCAATCCCGCACCGGTGCGCCCAATTGCGTGCCAAGTTTCGTGTGCGCTGCGGTCAAGGCCTTATGCATTACCCCTGCATCGGTGGCTGTTGGCGCACGCAACACACCCTCCAGAAAACGTGCGTTGAGATAACCGGCACTTTGTTCGCGCATAGCGGCCCAATCGATCGCTTTAAAATAGCTGACTTCCCGCCCCGGATAGGCCAAAGTTTTCGGTGCCACGCCAACAATCACGGCATCCCCGCCCTCTTCCTTAAAAGCCTTGCCAATAATCTCTGGGTCGCTATTAAAGTACTTGCGCCAGACAAATTCAGCGATCACAACATTCGCGCTGTCGCCATCACTGGCAAGCAGGCCACGCCCTAACAGCGGGCGGATACCGATCACTTCAAAAAAATTCGAATCGACGGCGATCGTCGTCAGCGCTTCCGGCCGCTCGCCGCCGGTGTAGGTGGTGCCGTTCCAATAAAAGCTGGTCATGCTGTAGCCGGACGGCAATAGCGCAGGTATTTGCTCCGCTTCCGCGCTGGATAGCACACTATTTTGACCATCGCGCTCGGCACTGACTACCGACAGCGAGCCTGCATCACGATACGGCAATGGCTCCAGTACCGCGTGCCATAAAACCGCCCACATCAGCAGCGTCACCGCTAGACCTAAGCCCAGCGTCAGCATCACACTGAGCGAAAAGCGCGGCGCACGTATCAGGCTACGAAAAGTTTGCATCAGGCGCATATCGGGCTCGTTTTTAATTGCTCGGAATGCGCTAGATGCAAAATGCTTGCCACCACTTTCAAACCCGTGGCCAATGGCTTTGCATCGCTCAACTGGTCTAGCCTGTCCAGATTCGGAAATCTCGCCCAACGTTGCACCGATATCGAACACCGCAATTTAGCGCCTACGCGAAAACGGGCCGCAAAAAACTTCTACACAAGTAAAGCGCTAGGCATGGCGATCAGCTGCCATGGAACTTCGTGAAACAATACTGGGCTTGCTGTTCCGATACCGAGTTTTGCCGATGCCTTCCACCTTGCGCCCACCGGAAAAACGATCCTATTTTGGATTACGGATACTTGATGCACGCCCTCCACAGCGCGCAGTTCAATATGCACAACTATAGGAACGACAAGTGAAACCGCACCCATTTCGATAAGTTCGAGTTTCGGCCGTAGCTCGAGCTCAATTATCGCCGGGTGCAGGCCTTGTCCCAAGTTAGCAGACCAACGTTTGAGGATGTAGTCCTCAATTGATATTCCTAACAATTGCGGAAATTGTTTGATCAGAGTGCTTGCTAACAGCGGTAAGTCGATTC
>JAYVAQ010000242.1:0-2507 GCA_043750875.1 Rhodanobacteraceae bacterium | reverse complement strand
CGCCCCAACGATACCCTCGAATTGCATCCCAGCCTAATCCTGCTGCAGCGTGCCGTTGCGGGGCTACACGTTGGTGGCAAGTCCGCCCTAGACTGGTACGGCGTGCGGCACTATCTGTCGCAGCAGCCGATACTGCACCTCTATGGCTGGATCGCTGCGAATCTACCCAGCTGGTTCACCGAACGCTTCCCAGCGGAGTACCACCGCAAGCGGCTGTTCGATGAACCAGCGTCCGCTCCGCTGCACACCGGGCCGTTTGAAAAGCGCAGCAGCGCCCCCTGTGTCTCGTCGCCCGAACGTGCTCTGCTGGAAGTATTTAGCGAGGTTGGCGTGCGCCAATCACTGCAAGAAGCGCGTGAACTCGCCGAGAGCGCCTACAGCCTGCGCAGCGATGTGCTGCGCGAATTGCTGCAGCACTGCACCAACGTCAAGACGGTGCGGCTGTGCCTGAAGTTGGGACAGGAACTATCCTTGCCATGGGCTGCGAAGCTAGACTCGGCGACGCTGCCCACCGGTAGCGCCAGAACTTGGGTGTCACGCTCAACCGACGGGTTACTGATGCTCAAGCCATGAACCAAACCTACCTTGATACCGCGCGCTTGCTGACTCAGATTGCGCCGCTGGTTTTTGCCAGCGGCGAGTTTGCGCTCAAGGGTGGCACAGCGATCAATGTATTCATCCGTGATATGCCACGCCTCTCAGTTGATCTGGATTTGGTTTTCCAAGATCACCGTTTGCCACGTGATATGGCGCTGGCCCGCATCAATGAAACCATCCGGCAATCCGCAGAACGCCTGAACGCGCGCGGTTTTCAAACCCATTTACTCACCGCAGTCGACACCGGTGAGACCAAGATGCTCGTGCGCCGCGCGGGTATCGAGGTCAAGGTTGAAGTAAATTTCGTGATGCGCGGCACCGTCTATCCAGTTCGCACAATGACCATGACGCCAATAGCCCGCGATATTTTGTTAGCGGATATCGAAATTCCGGTGGTGTCGCTAGAGGACGTTTACGGCGGCAAGCTCGTCGCCGCTATGGATCGCCAGCATCCCCGCGATTTGTTCGATGTAATGCAGCTATTTGCGCACGAGGGCATCACAACTGGCATTCGACGCGCCTTCGTGGTCTATCTAGCCAGTCATAACCGCCCAGTTCACGAAGTGTTGTTCCCAACGCTGCGTGACATAGAAAAAGAGTACCAACGCAACTTCAAGGGCATGACGGCCGAGCCAGTAGAGTTGTCTGAACTATTAGACGCACGCTTACGAATGCTGCGAGAACTACAAGGCGGCTTGGATGCGGACGAGCGTCAATTTTTATTGTCACTCGTGATTGGTCGCCCAGAATGGCGATTATTGGGAATAGCACATGCCGAGCAATTGCCTGGAATTCGCTGGAAACTGCAAAACCTTGCGTTACTCGAGCGCAAGAATCCAGCAAGATTCGCTGAACAGGCCGAGGCATTGGCGCAGAGGATGCGACAAACTTAAAGAAAGGAATCGCGACACCACAGCGGACGATACCAAGTCGACGAGAATGGATGTGTTGCTGGATAACGACCCAACCATCACTCCCACTCAATAGTCGCCGGCGGCTTCCCAGAAATATCGTAAACCACGCGCGAAATGCCTTTGACTTCATTGATGATGCGCCGACTTACCAAGTCCAAAAAGTCGTACGGCAGGTGTGCCCAGTGTGCGGTCATGAAATCTATGGTTTCCACCGCACGCAGGGCGATTACCCAATCGTAGGCGCGGGCATCGCCGACTACGCCTACCGATTTGATCGGCAAGAACACCGCAAACGCCTGGCTGACGCGGTTGTATAGATCCGCACGGCGCAGCTCGGCGATGAAAATGGCATCGGCTTGCTGCAAAAGCTCGACACATTCGGGCTTGATTTCGCCCAACATGCGCACCGCCAAACCGGGGCCGGGGAATGGGTGGCGATAGACCATGGTTGTCGGTAAGCCCAGCGCCACGCCTAGGCGGCGTACCTCGTCTTTGAACAGCTCGCGCAGCGGTTTGACCAGTTTCATATTCATGCGTTCCGGCAGGCCGCCGACATTGTGGTGGCTTTTAATCACGTGGGATTTGCCGGTTTTACTGGCGGCGGACTCGATCACGTCTGGATAAATCGTGCCCTGTGCTAACCATTTTGCGCCGCCGTGTTGTTTGGCTGCGGCTTCAAAGATTTCCACGAACACGCGGCCAATGGCTTTGCGTTTTGCTTCTGGGTCGTCTAGGCCCGCGAGTGCGCTGAGGAACTGCTGTTTGGCGTCAATGCGGATGATTTTTAACCGGTCATCGGTGCGGTTTTGTTCCAGCGCCAGCGCATCGAACATCGCCATCACTTCATCGCCCTCGCGCCAGCGCAACAGGCCGGTGTCGACAAAGATACACGTTAGTTTACTACCAATTGCGCGGTCCAGTAACGCGGCTAGCACCGACGAATCCACGCCGCCGCTTAAGCCCAGTAAAACCTCATCGCTACCCAGCTGCGCATGC
>JAYVAQ010000241.1:0-5795 GCA_043750875.1 Rhodanobacteraceae bacterium | reverse complement strand
TGTACCGGTGCCTTATATCTCAGCGTTAGATCGACCTTGCCGCGTTGAATCAGTTTTTGCGCCATTTCGCGCAGATGCGGCTCAAGCGCGCGCAACTCTTCAGGCAATTTCAAACCAAGCTCAAGAAAGCGGTGATTGACCGAGCGCAGCTCGAAACGTAACTGGCCAAGCGCACCATGCGATTCAGCGTTGGCAAAAGCGGTCATGCTGCGGGCCATAAATGCCTTGGGCGTTAAGGTTGGGGCGCGCATGGTAGCGCCAAACGCAGCTAAACTGGCGGCACACTTCCGAAGAGATCTTTTATGAATTTGACCGACTTAAAGCGACACCCGCTCATGTTCGCGTTTTTGCTCAGTCTAAGCGGGCTCAGCTGCGCCGCCGATGTGATCTATAAGTGCACGGCGGCCGGTGGCGCTGTAACGTTTTCGTCCAAACCTTGCGCAGCCAATGCGCAGGTTAAAAAAATTGAACCTCGGACAGTTGTCGTGGGTGCGGGGCCGGTATTGCCCGGCAATATTCCAGGCCGTCGTGGCGCGATAAGCCCCGAACCACCGGCGGACACCACGCCACGCCGCACTGCCACGCCACAAGTGCTGGAAAGCTGTCGCTTAGAGCTGTTCAATTTAAAACGTGGCCTCGATGCGCGCTTTATTGCGGCCGAGCAAGGCCTAAAAAATGCGCGCGCCGCACTGGCGCAAAATACCGAAGAATTGGGTGCCGCACGAACAAGCAAAGTGGGCTTGGAATGGGGGCTAATGCTGGCCGAACAGCGGCGTACGATTGAGCAGCAAGTAAAAGACGCTGAAGCCGCGTTGGCACTTTTTTATCCCGATGAAAAAGCGCAGTTCGAAGAAATTGGTAAACGCTGCCGAAAAAAATAGCCAATACCTCATTTATTTGTTTTCCGCCTCCGGCTCCGGCTCGGTGGTCAGAAACTGACGCGTCGCGCTTGCTTGTGACCATACTCATGCGTATGCTGCACGCACCAACAAATGCCTGGGAGGGCGGGAACGATGAAAACACGTTTGATTTGTGCTGCGGTAGTTTTGGTAATAGCAACAAGCGCCAAGGCGCAGGAAGTCATGATCGCGAAGCAACTGGCCGGGGCCCCGGAAGAGTTCGCCGCGATGCAGCCTGCAGATCCTGTACTGAGCGCAATTCGTTCTAAGAGCGCGCTGGTGCCCGTGAGCACGGAGCTTGCCGCTGATGGCCAATATCGCTGGCAGGCTAATCTGGCTGTTGACTCCGACCGTGCGCGCGTACTTTTACTAAAGTCCAGCGATAACAATTGGCAGATGAGCTTGGGTTCTGCCGATCGCGGTGCGTTGAGCCGGGCGGAGACCATCGCTGCGGTGCATACGCAAACGAGTTTCGGTATGCAAGCGGCGCAGGTTCCGGCTGAGCTGTTTGCGTTCGAGGATTTGAGCAAGGGCAAAGTTACATTTGATATCGCTTCGAACGACGGTAAAGCGTCGAACGGGTTTCTGCTGCTTGAGGGCGATTCCAACACGCTATTAGTTTCCTATCAAACGGCAGCAAACCAACGCGTAAATCAACCGATTTCGATTACTGCGGCGCTGCAAAACTTCGCGAAAAGCACGAGCCCCGCCAAAATTGCTTCGGCAGTGTTGAATGTGACCGCGCCGTCTGGCGTACAAAGTCAAGTTGGGTTCTTTGACGATGGCAAGCATAGTGATGGCATCGCTAGTGATGGCCTGTTTGGCGCAACCTTTGTACCAACTGAAATTGGCAACTACAGCGCGCAAGCACGAGTGGAAGGCAACGCAGGCGATGTTGAAGTTTTACGCACGGCCGAACATTTGATTCCAATCATTAGCGACGAACTTAAATTTACTCGCGGTGCTTTGCAGCTCGCAGACGGACCTACACCTGGGCGCCTTACCATCTCGGTGCCGATGTCGTCCAATAAAGCAGCACAACACTATCGCGCCTATGCGCAACTTTGGGGCCGTAGTGACAGCGGCAAAGATGTCGCTATCGCTTGGTTGGGCGGCATGGTGACGCCAGCGGGCGGTGCAGTAGCGCTTGAATTTGATTCGCGTTGGATTGCACTCGCGGGTGCGCGTGCGCCCTATTCTTTGCGTGCGGTGCGTTTTGAAGATCCAGATCATTCCATCACAGTCGCACAAGCCGCTGAGCTTGCGATTAGTGACCGCATCGCGCCGATTGCCGCCAATAAATCGGTACAGATTGATGAAGCGATGACGATGGGCCTGCGACCTGCCGTCGCTGCAGCACAGGCAAAAGGCGTCGGCTCACGCTTGTTATTGGTGCACGGCTATTGTTCTGGCAATGTCTGGACTGCATCAAGTTTCGCCAATTCATCGGTTTTCCAAGATTTGAATCAAAACCGCAGCAATGATGCCTTCGCGCAGCACATCAAAACCTTTGGTAACACCTGGAATTCGTACGGCATTGTCGCGCACAGTCAAGGCGGCATGGCGAGTTTGCATTTATACAACTACTACTGGAGCGGCTTGGACTATGCGGTTGGTAGCCGTTTGATTCAATCCGTCGGCACACCGTATAAAGGCACCAACTTGGCGGGCGTATTGGCAGCACTCGGCGGCATTTTTGGCGTCGGCTGCGGCACCAATACTGACCTGACCTACAGTGGCGCAGCGAATTGGCTGGCCGGAATTTCCACAGCTAGCCGTGCGAAGGTTAACTTCCACACCACAAGCTTCAAAACCACGAACTGGTGGACCAACGATTACTGCAACTTTGCAAGTGATTTAGTTTTGAGTGATCCAGAAGACGGCACCACCGAACAAGCAAATGGTCAGCTTAGCGGCGGCGTTAATCGCGGCCATGTCACTGGCCAATGCCACACCGACGGTATGCGCGATCCCGCGCAGTATCGCGACGCTTCCAGAAATAGCACGATGAACTCGAACGCAGCACGCTAATTCGGCAAGTCAAAAGTAACAGCGGCGGGCGCCTAACAACGCCCGCCTTTTTTATGGCCAAAATTGAGTGTTTTTCAAAACGCACTGAAAAGTTGGCGCTGTAACATTTTGCGGTAAGGTCATGGCAATATTCGCTCAGTGTAATTTCGATGAGCATGAAAGCTACACTTGCGCAAGTGATTTAGGACTTAGAGAGTTATGGCCAGTTTGTCACCCGACCAAGAATTAATTGCGCGCCAGTCGCGCGAAGTGTTTCTGTCCGCACGCAAAGCGTTTAGCGAAAACTGGAATCGCGACCAAGCGAAAGAGCTTTATGAACTATCGGATTCGCTCAGTGAACAAGCGCAAGACTTTGGCTTAAATGATTTAGGTGAAAGCCTGCTCGGATTTTCGGCGTATTTGAGCTCCTTTGTCGATGGCGCGATGACGCCTAAACCGCACCAGCTGGGTCAGCTTGGAACGCTGGTCGAAGGAGTTGGCGAAGCACTGTTTCGCCTGCAAATGGACGTCACAGTCACCGACCTTACCCAGCATGCAACGGTAATCGAGCCTGAAAAGCCGCAGATTTTTTATCTAGGTGCCCGCGTTGATCGCGCCAAAGAGCTGGAATACTCGCTTGCCAACGATGGTTTTACTTTGCGCCATTCGCAAACGGCGGCCCCGGTGATTGCCGAAATTGGCAACTCACAAGTACAAGCCCTGTTGATCGATATTGAGCAGCTGCAAAGCTGGCAAACAATTGTCGGCTCGCGTGGCGGTGGTAAGGATGCGATGTTGCCGCCGTTGATTGTGCTCTCTGACAGTGACTCGCTCGAACTGCGGCTCAAGGCGATTCGTTCGGGTGCAGATCAATTTTTTCTGTATCCAGACGACAAAGAAAAAATCGGCGCACGTTTGCGCGAATTGGTCGAGGACCGCCGCAAGCCGTACCAAGTGCTGATTATTGATGACGATTTGTCGATGACTATGTTTGTGGATTCGGTGCTACGCCATAACGGCATGGTCACGTGCGTGCTCAACTCGCCGCACAACGCATTGAAAGTGCTTGAAAGTTTTCATCCAGACGTGATTTTGGCGGATTTATACATGCCCGATATCACCGGCCTAGAACTACTTGCACTGTATCGATCGCACCAACGTACGATCTTTACGCCAGTGATTTTGCTGTCCGGTGATGACGATACCGAGAAGCGCTTTGACGCACTGCATTTCGGTGGCGATGACTATTTGACCAAGCCAATACGGCCACGGCACTTAGTCGCGGCGGTGACCAATCGTGCGCGGCGCGCGCGTTGGCAGCAACGGGAATTGTTAGCGGCCCAGCATTGATTATTAGGAAAAAGCGCGCTCAACGCGCCGCCTGATCAAGAGGGCTGACCACCGCGCGCCCGCCTTTATTCAAAACGCCGCCCAGCGGGTCTAAGCCTAAGCGCGACGCCGGAAAAATATACGCCCAAGCCAGTTCAAACTCGGCGTTCGGATATTTGCGCGCCAGCGAAAACGGCAGCGCTACACCTGCAAATTCATCGGTTGCTAGGTCACGCCCATGAACCACGTTCACGCGTTCAAGCTGTAGTCGCAACGGCGCTACTAACGAAGCAGGCAGCATCGTGCGCCGGTCTTTACCGCCTTTGCCTTGACGCACGGTAATTTCTAGACGCTGAAAATCTACATCTTTGACCCGCAGCCGCAAACATTCCATCAGCCGCATGCCGGTGCCATAAAGCAAGCTAGCCATCAGCCATTCGCGCCCATCCATGTAGGCTAAAAGCTCCCGTACCTCTGGCACCGACAACACACACGGCACATGCTGACTGACTTTCGCGCGCGTCACATCACACAGCCAAGGCAGTTCAAGCTCTAAAACATCGCGATACAAAAACAAACACGCCGCCAACGCCTGATTTTGCGTACTAGCCGACACACGTCCGACGTTGGCAAGGTGCGATAGGAATGCTTCCACCTCCAACTTGCCCAACTCTTTCGGATGGCGTTTGCGGTGAAACAAAATAAAACGCCGAATCCAACCGATATAAGCCGCCTCCGTACGCAAACTGTAATGCTTCAGCCGCAAGCGCGCCTGCACCTGATCCAGTAGTTTCGGCGGCGACGCGACTGCCGCGCCGCTCGTTGCAGCCGCAGGCGCTGTGGAAAACTTGCCGGAATAATTTTTATAAGGTCGTTTCGTGTCCATAAATTGGAATCTTGGCGAAATCGACGTTGCACGCACTCAGATTTATCTGGAAATGCGCTCAGATAAGGCTTGATTTGCTTGGGGTTTGCGGCCAGCATCTAAGTTACGCCCCGTTTTAGGGGTCTATTTGTAGTTGTAACCTGCTAGTTGTGCTGGCGAGAGCACCATTTCATAGCGAATATTTCGCAGGCTGCGCAGTAGCAAACTCGCGGTGTTTTGTAGGTTCGGCAACGCAATCGTTTGTGTGCGTTCGCAATTTGGCACTCGGCGCGGTGCGCGGGATTTTGGCAGTCCCGCAACTTGGAAAGTGGTCACGGAATCGCACACAACCCACAAGCTTTCTTGGGCCCACAATTGAATTGCTGCAAGCGCTCACAATCCACCAGTTGCGGCTAGGTTTGGCGCTGCAACGGTTCGCAATAGGCTGTTTGGCAAGGCGGCGCACACAACTCAAAAGGTTTCTTAGCGCCACAATAGGAAAGCTGTTTTCGCCCACAGTTCCGTAGTTTGTGCGGTGCGAAGTTTTGCAATAGCGCGGTCACAGCAACGCAAATTCCAACTACAAATTGCAGGCCGACCATGCGGCATTCGGCGGTATCGCGCTATCCTTAGCTTTCGGGCCGCATGTCGGCTGAATTCAACGTTGGAACCAGCTAGTTCCTCTAGCGAAA
>JAYVAQ010000240.1:0-7451 GCA_043750875.1 Rhodanobacteraceae bacterium | reverse complement strand
ACAAGCAGTGCCGATGATTCCGCCTCTAGTTCTGCTGCTGCGGAGCGAGCGCAACAGCCTGAGGAAGTGCTGAGTCCAGCCGAAACTGCCTCAAGATCGCTGGCAAAAGTTGCACAAAGCTATTCGGGCGCGAATGCGCCGACAACGATCAATTACCCCGGTAGTACAAGCGATGAACTGAGTTCGCCAAGCCGGTATTATTCGGTCGGCACCGGCCGATTTACTTCAATGGATCCCGCGTCGCCGACGCAAATGAACCCGTTGAGTTGGAATGCCTATGTTGGGCTCAATGTAAACCCGATGGCAAATACTGACCCAACAGGTAGATATGCCGAGGCTGGGCACTACTACACTACTTACATCGTTGCGCGTGAAACGGGCTATAGCCATAAAGAATCTTTGACTCTAGCTTTGTATTCGCAGCTGCCGGATGAAGTTGGGACTTACGATGCGATTCACCAGCCAGTGCGCGGCGTGTTGAGCGTCCCCGGCGCGTTGTGGGATGCTTTTGGATCTGGTTTGGCAGGTATAGCGCCGTCACCACAACGGTTTTACAACACCGAGAGAGTACAAACGGAATTTCACGCGCTTACGGGTGGCTTGTCAGCAGCGGAAACAGCACTAAGCGCGAGTTCGGTAATAAATTCGCCGACGCTGGAATCAGCGGGACTTGCCATTCATCGACTGGGCGACACATTTGCGCATCGAGTGATGGGCAATGAGAAATACCTTTATGCGACGGGTGCAGGGCACCTATTGGACGGGCACGACCCCGATATGATTTCGACGCGACCTGCACTTTACGGCGATTATGTTCAAAAGCTAACCGAAACTTTAGCTGAGCGCCGCGGAATCAAATTGAGTGTCGAGCAAGTCGCGGCGATTCGCGCCAAATTGGATGTCGCGACTACAGGAGCTTTAAAGACACGTCAGCAAAGAATCCAAAACGCGCAGTCAGTAATGATGAATGGCTTGGCAACAATGTCGGATGATAGTTATGACGCGGCCCAAAACGAGCTCATTGATTCGATGGAATATGCAAGGGCCGAGGCGGACATTACCGCCAGATTGAAAGCCAGAGCGCAATATGAAGCGCGCGTTGTGGTTGAAAATCCAAATGGGATGGGCTCTATGCTGTTGGCACCTGAATTCGCCGACGGGTCTTACTTTGATGCGCAAGGGCAGGAATATGAGAACGCAACTAATTTTCTAGATACCTCAAACGCATTTCCTAAGGGGGATCCGAGAAGAAAAAATGCGACTTCAGCCGAAGCGAATCGCCTGTTAAATAAACTAGATGAATCAGCTCGTACTCTTATGGAAACGCAAAATCGTTGCAGAAAAGCGCGCTGCAAATGAAATTTTCCTTTTTAAAATTAATATTAATTCCGTTGTTGTTAATCCTATTTATAATGGTTATTGCTCTTTCCCCATACACTACGACAAAAAATGAACAATTCGATGGATATTCGATCACAGAGTATCGGCGGCATTATCCTTTAGATATTGAAGACGGAGGGCTTGGTCGCTACATCGATCAAAAGCTTTGTATCGATAAATTGAATGTTTGCACCCGAGCAAAAGACGTTTTTTACTCTTATCCGACGAAATTTATAAATGCCCACTGGTCTCAACTTTGTGATGCTAACTCGAGCCGTTGGAGGTTTTTCGATTTAGCTGCACAGGTCGAGCTCAAATGTCTTAACTGCGATTCAGAAGCATTGCGCTGCCCAAAACCACCGCAAACAGGATCTTGGTTTGACAACGGCAATCAGTCGGCGGAACTTGTTGGCTACGCGAAAGAAAATATGTCCACGGTTAGAACGTTTTCTTATGGCACCGATGGCATAACCATGCGTGAATTTCCGAGCCTCAAAGGAGTTGCTTACGGTGCTGGGGAAATCATTTCCGAGTGGTTTTATGGTGATAAGAGTGCGATGGCTTGGATTCAATGCGATAAGAAAAAATGCAATGCCTACCGAGTCGATTTTAAGACTGGGCACAGCACGCAGGAAGCAACGCCCTGCCAATATGGCGACCTGTTGACCTTTGTTTTAGTTGGTGATCGCCCTGAGATTCGCGTTGACAGCGAGGCAAAAAATGAAGAGATTTGCCGCGACGCGCAGGGTAAGCAAGCCTATCCTTTGGGGCCTGAGCCGGAATCCTCGCACTCTCAACCAATTGATGCGGCGCATGTTGAAACGCCTCAATTGCCTGTCGATGTAGCCGACAAACAGAGCGAAGTCCATTGATAATATGGATTCACTAAACCCGTCTTGCGTGCACGATTGACCAGACCGAGGTATCAACCAGCAAGCTCAAGCGCCGCCACTCTCGTGGCCACGCTGACGTTCCTTCTTATAGTCAAAGTCAGTATCCACTCGAGTTTGCCCATTAATTCCAAAAGGCCGCGTTGCCGCCTGCGCACGATGAACTCCTCAAGTGCGAGCGTCACCGCCGCTTTCTTGGTGCGTTCGCCACTGACTGCAAGGGCGCGCTCAATAAGTTCAGGGCGTATCGAAAGATTGATTGCCATGTGTCACCTCTTACACAGCCGCTTGTACACAGAAAAATTTTCTAACAAGCGCATTGGCTTCGGTTACTAACCCCGAAACACCAAAACCCCACGTCCACTTGCCGTCCGCAATTCCTTGGTATGCATGCGTTCCTCCCATGCGGGCGCATTGCTACGTTGATCAAAAATCACTAAATAACCGTTGTTGAGATCGTGGCGATGCAAATATTGCTCGATCTGCGCTAAGCCCTCTTTTTCTGGATTGCTGCGTGTGTCGCGCCAGACTTTGACTTCGATGACCATGCGCACGTCGCCATGTACCACCATGAGATCCATGCGGCCAGAACCGGCGGCGTATTCGCGTTCAATGCGACCAGCGCCGTTTACCACGCGCTGTAAATACGCCATTAGCACCAGCGTGGGTCCGGCCTCGTGATACGGCACGGTTTGCATCATGACTTCGCCGTGTTCACGCCAAAAGGCGAAGAAATTTTCAAGGAATTGCCTGGGCTGCATTCTGCCGTCCGCACCTTTCCAACTCGATGCGACTAGGTCGACGTGAATAAATGACTGTGCTGTCGCACTAAGCACGCGCGGCAATACTTCAGCGTAAATCCCATTCGCTGGCTCCAAGCCTGCAGCACTTTGCCGAATTAGACCTAAGTCAATCAGATATTGACGATCCGCGATGCTGGGTGCGGATACTTGACCGGAAAGCATGGGCTCGATCACCGAGCGCACGCGCGGCTCCTTGAGCTTGTCGACTAATTGATCTAGGTGCGAATCATTGCGCAGAATCAGCGCCTCGCGCGCATCGCGCATGCGCGTTTCATCAATAACAACGGTGCGATCCAGGTTTGCTTGCGTTTTCCAAACCGCTTGTTCGGCCAATGCATTGACCAGCCAGGGCTGGCCCTGCGTGGCGACCCAAGCGACTTCAATGGCAGCTGCTGTGAAGTCTTGACCGGTCGCTTCGGTGTGTTGCGCATAAATGGCGACCAATTCTTCGTGGCTAAAATTGCCCAAGCGCAAAGACTCCGCTTTGATATTAAATGCGCTGCCGCCGGTAATGACCTCGCCATCCGGCATGGTCATGCGGTAATCGCGAATATCCCGCACGCCGCAGAGCACAACACTGTGCGGGAAAAATTTCGGTCTATCTGTGTAGCCCGCGCGTATTTGTCGTAACAAGCTTATTAAGGTGTCGCCAATCAGGGCATCCACCTCGTCTAAAAACAAAATTAGCGGCCTATCCGAAGATTCGGCCAACAAGCTAAATGCACTTTTGACGCTGGCGTGCGCGCCCCGCGCCAACAAGCGTTCGCGCGCGTTCTCGATCACGGTACTGCCTAATACAAAGCGTTCGCGCTCGGCCAAGCTCGATAGGATGGCTTGTGCCGCGGCATCGACATTGTTGCGTGCCGATTGCGCAGGTTCTAAATTGAGATACAGCGCCCGGTATTGATCACTCGAATTAAAGTGCTCTTGCAATGCCAATAAACACGTGGTTTTTCCGGTCTGGCGTGGCGCGTGCAGGACAAAATAGCGCGACTGCGCAACCAAG
The DNA here is from genome assembly GCA_043750875.1 of Rhodanobacteraceae bacterium. Classification (GTDB taxonomy): domain Bacteria; phylum Pseudomonadota; class Gammaproteobacteria; order Xanthomonadales; family SZUA-5; genus JANNYA01. Next base: position 3,372 of record JAYVAQ010000240.1, on the reverse strand, counting down.
TCTTCAACGGCACGGCTATCGATGCGAACCAACGGGTCAAGTTGGTAGTGCAATGCGGCGATATTGGGGCCAGCGGTATTGAAATGCTTGGTCAAGTTGATTCCAAAATTTAGCTGTGGCTATGCAGCTGTGTGGAATCGCAGTGTAGCTGCCTGTGCACGACTGTGCACAGGCAGTGGTTGATGCCCCGTCTTAAATTTTCCCATCCGAATCCGGTGGCGCACCGCCAGCCCAATACCCACGCCGGCCGTAGTGGCGGTAAAGGCTTAGTTCTTGGTCACGTGTCAGTTCGGTATTGGCATTATAAGCAGGGGCGTTTTTTATAAATTCGCGGCTCAGATCGACGGAAACGGTTTCTTCCGACCAGTTGATGCCGGTAATCCAGTGCGGTGCCACCAAAACCTTATTTCCTAGCCACCAATTGCTGGTGTCGATAATCAAATAGCGAATCGCCCAGGTTTGATCGTCCACAATAAAGCCCGCCACGTGGCCTATTTCACCATCCGTCGCCTGGATGTGGTGGCCGCTGACGTCGTTGCAGCTGCGCAGATGCGGATCATCATTGCGATGGCGTGCGCGTTCATGCGCTCGGTGCGCTTCCAGCTCGCGTTCGCGCTCGATTGGATCACCGACATAGCCCGCATAGCCGGGCGACATCGCATATGGGTATAGCCCTTCGCCCCAAATGCCGCCGCCGCCCCAGTACGCTGGGTGGCCGTAATAGCCAATGTATTGTTCCTCATTCTGGCGCGATACGGGTTTGTCAGTGTCAATATCCGGGCTGCTTTTCACCTGCGCCATGGTGATTGAAACAGCTAGCGTGTGCGCGAGCCAATCCGGTGCTAGGACCGAAATTGGCGAGATCAAAACTTTGCGGCTGGACAGCCACGTCCCTGCTTCCACAACTAAATAACGCACCGTCCATTTATCGTCATCGAAGTAGAAGTCTTTCACTTGGCCAATTTCGCCATCGGTAGCGCTGATTTTGTAATTCTCGAGCTTTTTCATTTCGTGCAGCATGGGCTTTCCTTTTTGCAGTGATAGATAAATCTGTTCGTTGGCGCACCTGCGAATACGCTGCAAGCGCTTAGCGTGCTAGCACGTGTTCCAGTTGCGCTTTGTTCATGCCCAAGCGCCCTTTAATACCGCGCTGCTTAGCCTGCGTCGACATTGACCATGCGTGGCACGCCAAACTTGTCGGGTAAGCCTCTTTTTTGATGGGTGTCACAGGAAACAAAAATCCGTCGATATAGCGCATGGTGTTAATCCTAAAAAGGCATCAATTGGATGACGCGCCGCCAATCTAGTTCGGTTCAGACCGGGCGTAAGTCTCTTAGCGCACACAGCGCACCGCGTGGCGCGGGATGCTTGATCTCTACAAGCGCCAGCGAACAGAGGCACGCGCAACATTGAGCCCACAGTTGCAACAGCCTAATTTGGGTTAATGCAACAGCGTGAGAATGGCCATGTCTGAAAATCTTATTGCGAAGTCCACGATCACGCGCGAAAATGCTTGGGCACATCGAACAGGCGCAAGCCGATCCCACACTTCCCACTGCGCTGGGGGAATTTTTGCCGCTGTTCGAACGTAAATACCGGCTGCAAATTCCGCTGATCTTCGAAGACGGGCCATTGCACCTGCTTGCGCCGCTAAAGCGCCTTTTTATGCGGGGCCTTGCTTGCTTCAAACCGATGATGCGCGGCCCTTTTGGTCGTCATGCGCAGGCGCTTTGGGCGATTGAGACGGCTGCACTTGCGTGCGAGAACTTGATGCTAGCGCTCACTGCGCATGGCTTCGATTCCTGCCCGATGGAAGGTTTCGACGAAACACGGGTAAAACGCCTGCTTAACCTACCGAAAGCGGCTGAGATCGTCATGGTGATCGCGGCCGGTCGGGGTGCAGAAGGGGGTGTGATTCCCCAAATCCGCTTTAGCCGGGAGCACTACATCAAGCGCGCCTGAACTTAAGCACTGCGTGCGTCAGCCCACAGATCAGCGAAAGTTACGCGCGCAGGCTTGCCGCGCATTATTCGGCACAGATGCATGTTCAAACGTCGCCGGGTCGAAACATCGGCTTGGTCCGCACCACAAACACACATTGGTGATATCTGTGAAGAGAACTATTTTTGCCGGAATACTCTATTTCGCAATGGTGATGGGCGCGGGGTTCGTGCTTGGCGCGTTCCGTGTGCCCTTCTTGGTTCCGCGCATTGGCGAGCGCTGGGCTGAACTTGCGGAAATGCCCATTATGGCGGCGGTGATATTTCTTGCCGCAGGCTATGTTCTGCGGCGTTTTCCCGAGCTAGCTTTGCCGCATCGCGCCTTGGCGGCGGGGTTTCTTGCGCTCACGTTAACTGTCTGCACCGAGCTAGGCCTTGCGCTGGTGCTGCAAAATAGAACGCTGACCGAGTTTCTCAGTAGCCGCGACAAGGTGTCAGGCTCAGTCTATCTGGCTTTGCTACTTGTCTTTGCCCTTATGCCGCGAATTCGGCTTGCAAGCGCAGTCGGCACCAAAACCGTCGTCGTCTCAAAGTGACCGCACTATTTGCGATGCAACTTGCGCTACCACTGGCGATGATTCTATGGCTGGCCCTAGCTGCACCGCATAGCGCTGTTGGCTTTGGGATTCAGCTCATTTGCTCCGCAGCGGGACTTTGGGCAATTGCCCTGCTGGGCATCTGGCTGCTGCCGCCGTGGTGGGCGCCTTATGGATTTGGTGTTGCGCTCGCAGTGGCGGCATGGGTAGCGATGCGTCGTCGCCGTCCGTTTGCATCCGCGTGGCCTGCAACGTGGTTGGCGTGGCTAGTGAGCGTATTTTTTTTGGCAATTGGCGTGGCCTCAGCCTACGGCATCGGGATTGCTTTGCGCAGCAAAATAGCGCCGCCCGTTACAGCGGTGAATCTTGCTTTCCCGCTGGCACCGGGCAGCTATCTAGTCGTCAATGGCGGTAGCGGTATCAGCACCAACTTGCACCTCATGACGCTTGACACGCGCGTGCCGAGATTCCGCGCGTGGCGTGGGCAATCCTACGCTGTGGACATCGTCCAGCTCGACGCTTTTGGCCTGCGCGCGCACGGCGTGCAGCCGGTCGACCCGCACGCTTACCGCATCTATGGCACACGCGTGCTAGCGCCGTGCGCCGGCCATGTGGTGCTTGCGCTTGACGGCCTACCCGATATGCCGGTTCCCAAAGCGGACCGCGATCACATGGCGGGCAATCATGTGCTGTTGCGCTGTGCCAAAAGCGACGTCAGCACCGAAATCGATGCGCTGCTTGGACACCTGCGGCCCGGCAGCGTGCAGGTGCGTGCAGGGGCAAACGTCGCCGTGGGCGACTGGTTAGGCTCGGTCGGCAATTCGGGCAACACCGGC
>JAYVAQ010000239.1:0-3530 GCA_043750875.1 Rhodanobacteraceae bacterium | reverse complement strand
GCGGGCTTGCCGTTTTTTGTGCGCGGCTGGCAATCGCTGCACAATCGCAGTCCGAATATGTGGACCTTGATTAGCATCGGCACGGGTGCCGCGTTTATTTACAGCGTGATCGCCACCATAGCACCGCAGTTGTTTCCCGCTGCTTTTGTTTCGATGGGGCGGGTGGCGGTGTATTTTGAAGCGGCGGCGGTCATTATTTCGCTGACCTTGTTGGGTCAGATGTTGGAACTCAAAGCGCGTGCGCAAACTTCTGCCGCGATTAAATCTTTGCTTTCACTTAGCCCAAAAACCGCGCGTCGAATCACCGCCAGCGGTGCTGAAGAGGATATTCCGTTGACCCATGTGCACGTTGGCGATCGTTTGCGCGTGCGCCCTGGCGAGAGTGTTCCGGTGGATGGCGTCGTCGAAGAAGGGGCCAGCGCCATCAACGAATCGATGCTGACCGGCGAGCCGATGCCGGTCAGCAAACAGGTCGGCGACAAGTTGATTGGTGCGACGTTAAATACCTCTGGGGCATTGATCATGCGCGCGGAGCACATCGGCTCGGATACGATGCTGGCGCAAATTGTGCAATTGGTGCTGGGCGCACAGCGCTCCAAGGCACCGATGCAGCGCATGGCAGATCTTGTCGCTGGCTATTTTGTTTTGAGCGTGCTGACGATCGCGCTATTGACGTTTTTCGCGTGGGGCTTTTCTGGCTTTGCGCAAGGCTGGGTCTATGGACTGGTCAATGCGGTCGCGGTTCTGATCATCGCCTGCCCCTGCGCTTTGGGTTTAGCAACACCGATGTCGATTATGGTGGCGACCGGACGCGGAGCGAGCCAGGGCGTGTTGTTTCGCGACGCTGCAGCGATTGAGAACTTCGCCAAGATCGGCACGCTCATTGTTGATAAGACCGGCACTTTGACCGAAGGCAAACCGGTTTTTGCGCGCGCGCTTGGCGTCAATTCCTATTCAGAAGCGACCGTATTGCGGCTTGCCGCTAGTTTGGATCAAGGCAGCGAGCACCCGTTGGCGGATGCGATTGTCAAAGCCGCGCGGTCTAGCGGTGCGAACCTGGCGGCCGTCACGGAATTTGAGTCGAGCACAGGCATCGGTGTGCGCGGAAATGTCGAAGGCCTGCAGCTGGCTTTGGGGAACACCACGTTAATGCAGCAACTTGGCGTGGACTTAGCCGCGCTGGCGGAGCCCGCCGAGCGCTTGCGACTTGAGGGTGCCAGCGTGATGCTGCTTGCAGTAAATGGGAAGTTAGCCGGGTTGTTAGCGGTTTCCGATCCGATTAAGTCCAGCACGCCGGAAGCGCTGGCGCAGTTAACGGCCGCGGGCATTCGCATAGTGATGGCGACCGGCGATGGCCTAGCGACTGCGAAAACGGTCGGTGCAAAGCTTGGCATCACGGAAATTTACGGCGACGTAAAGCCTGCGGACAAGTTGGCGCTGGTAAGCAAACTGCAGGCGGAGGGCCGGATTGTGGCTATGGCCGGTGATGGCATTAACGACGCACCGGCTTTGGCGAAGGCAGATATCGGCATCGCGATGGGCACGGGCACCGATGTCGCAATCAATAGCGCTCAAGTCACGCTGGTTAAGGGCGATTTACGCGGCATCGCTGCCGCGCGTGGTTTATCACACGCCACGATTCGCAATATGAAGCAAAATCTAGCCTTCGCGTTCGTCTACAACGCCCTGGGCGTGCCACTTGCAGCGGGTGTGTTATTTCCATTCACTGGTTGGCTGCTGTCACCGATGATTGCGGCACTGGCGATGAGCTTGAGTTCGGTTTCCGTGATTAGCAATGCGCTGCGTTTGCGGGGCGCGCGCATCGTTGCTTGAAGCGAGCTGGCAGCGTTAATAGGTCATTCGTATCGCTGCTTTAGCCACCGCCGAAGCCCTTGTCACGCCGCGTTCCTGTGGCCATCGCAGCTGCCCGCTGTGCCAAAACCATACCACCACCGAATGGCTAGCCCGTCAGCGCGATAAGTTGTTGCCCGGTATTGATGCGAAGCGCAAACAGTGGCGCAAAGTCAAAGGAAAATACCTGTTTAATGCCTTTGCGCTGGCTAACGTGTTTCGGGCCAAGCTGCTCAGCCAGCTGTGTCAATTGGCTTTATCGCTTCCGCTCGGCATGCCAAAAAAGTGGGTCGTCGATTGTCGCAATATCGGCAGCGGCGAGCCTGCGCTGAAGTACTTGTCGCGCTACCTTTATCGCGGCGTCATGCTCGAGCGCGATCTCACCGGCTTTGATCAACAACCGGAATCGTTAGCTTCCGATACGTCGACGCCAACACCAAGAAACCCGCCAGCTACCGATTCCCGACTTCTTGTGGCGTGTGCTGCAACAAGTCTTGCCCTCGGGGCTAAGGCGTGTGCATGAATATGGCTTCTTGCATGGCAAAGCCCAGCGGCGCCTCAAGCTCGTAAAGCTTGTGCTGCGGGTGATGATCAAAGCACAAGTACACGTTCCCAGGCCGGTGATGTGTTGCCCACATTGCCAGCGGCCAATGCAAATCGTGTTGATGACTCCGCTGCTCAGACCCAACGGATAAATCAACCCTTAGCGGATCAATGCGATCTGCGGCCCAACAGCGCAAATTACGCTGGCTACTTAAATCTAAAAATGGAACCCTCAAACCTAAAACACCGAAAAAATGCTCGGAGCACTAGACCGCTCGGCCTGTATTTGCCAAAGCGCGCAAATCAATGGCCTTGAGCAGCGCGAATCCACTAATCTGCAATAGCTCGACGCAATCGGGCCGAGCTTGTTCAACGCGGTATAAGGTCGCGGCTACGTTCGACCTATCCTTATTCGTTAGATGGCAGACCCGTACGTACCCTTCACCCGCCAAGGATTGCAGCCGCACTGCTCAATTAGAGATACGGTGTTGAATGTAACCACAAGACCGGCTATTTCTCGTGTCATCTCTGCGAGGTTATGATGGACGCCGGTTGCGTTACGCGGATGCAGCAATGTGAGGTGCGCTCCGTATACGCGAGCCGAATTTCCCAGGATAGAGTGTCGTAGGGCCTGAAATTTTTCAGTGCCGGATGATGGACGGAGAAGTACGCAGCCATCTGGCAATTCTTGCGGCTCCTCAAACCTCATGGTGATGAGGAATGGCTCCAAACGCTCAAGTCGCAGGGTGAGTTGCTGCAGATCATGCAACTCATCATCCCGGCAGAGCGTGACATGGGCAGGAATTAGAGCTTGTTGTATTGGGTCAAGCCGTCGCCTGATTTGCTCAACAGGTAAACGCTGCGCCTCGGGAAGAAAGAGGCTGAGCTGTCGTCTTGTGGGCCGCGAATGTGTTTGCTTCGCCATCTAACGCCGCATTAAGTCGTTGCGGCACGACAGCCTGATTTTAGCGAAAGGACTGTTCCGCAATCTGCTTGACCGCACAGTTGAGTCCGGCGCGTAAAAACTCATACTGGAATCACTTTCATTTTCTCCACCATGTAGGCGCGAGCGTTGTCCAGCAAGGTATTTTCTTGGTTTGGGTAAAACTCAAGGCCTTTGATAGTCTCACCCGATG
>JAYVAQ010000238.1:0-3855 GCA_043750875.1 Rhodanobacteraceae bacterium | reverse complement strand
ATTCATGGTTCCTGCTTATCGGGGCAATACTATTGTTTGCAGGCTGCGCCACAGCGCCCCGACCGGCGCTAGAGCTTAGCCGCGCAGCGCAGGCAATTGAGCAAGCGCGTATCGCGATGGCCGAACGCGATTCGCCGCTAGACTGGCGTTTTGCACTGGCCGCAATGGCGGCGGCGAACGAGGCTGATCGCGCCGGTAAATATGAATCCGCCAAACAACTCAGCGAGCGCGCGGAAATTCACGCTGAGTTGGCGCGTGTCAAGGCACAAGCGGCACAGGCACGTAGTGATGTGCAGGCACGTGAAGCGGAAAATCAGCAACTACGCGAGCAACTATCAAACGCTTCGGATAAGGCACAAGAATGAATCGATGGTTTCAATTTGTCATCGCGATAAGTTTATGTTTAGGTTTAAGCGCGTGTGCGACACCAAGCCGGGATTTAGATTTCGAGCGTTTGAGTTCTCAGTGGTCGGAGGCTGGCAGCAGCGCTGTACCAAATAGTGCTGCGGCCAACGGCGTTAGCACCAGTGACCGCGCTGTTGCCCCCATGCTTGCGGCCGATGTAGATCATGCCTTGGCACGTTGGAAAGTGGCGCAGAACAAAGTTGAGCGCGAACAATTGGCTTACCTCGTCGAACGCAAAATTGCGATATTTCAAGCCAGCGTCGCCTTGGCTAAGGATCAGGCACGTTTGCAAGCCTTGCAACTAGAAAAGCGCGATTTAGAACTTGCTGCCGCGCGCCAGCAGGCGGAGGCTTCGCAACGTGAAGCCGAACAGCTGCGGTTTCAAAACATTGTGCAGGCGGAAGCGGCCGAGCGGGCGTTGAGCGACGCGCGCGCGCTGGCGCAAGCGCAAAGTGACGCCGCTGAAGCGGAACGCTTACGCCAAGAACAATTGACGCAAATGGCGTTGAAAGAAGCTGAAATCGCGCGCGAACTTGCTGCGGCGCAGGCGCGCGAAACAAAGTTAGCAGAAGCCGAAGCGGCGCTGCGTGGAGATCAACTAGAAGCTTTAGAACGTCAAGTGGCGGGCTTGCGCGAAATCAGTACTGCGCGTGGCAAGTCACTCATTTTAGGGGATGCTTTTTTCGCCTCGAATCAGGGTTCACTCAGTACCGCTGGCAAAATAAACTTGCAGCCCGCAATTAAATTTTTAGCGCGTTATCCGAATTTGCCGGTCAGTATTGAAGGCCATAGCGACAGCCGAGGTGCAGCGTCTGCGAACCAGAAAATTTCGCAAAAACGAGCGATGAGTGTGCGCGACGCACTTATCAAATTGGCCGTTGACGGCGCCCGTTTAACAGTAGTCGGCTTAGGTGAAACGCAGCCCGTCGCCAGCAACGATACGGACAGTGGGCGCGCAAAGAACCGTCGAGTAGAGATTGTCATTGAAGGTGCGAAATAGCCTGTGCCAGTCGCTGTCCATTTACGCGTACCGGCAAAGCTAAACAGTTTTTTGCATATCACCGGCCGCAGGCCGGATGGCTATCACCTGCTGCAAACAGTGTTTCGCGCCGTCAATCTTTACGACGAACTGGCGCTTACGCTGAACCTATCGGGCGGCATAACCCGAAGCGTGGGGCCAGAGAATGTTCCTGCGGAAATGGATCTGTGCGTGCGTGCAGCGCGCCTTTTAAAAACCCACACGCGCTATGTCGGCGGTGCGGACATCGCGGTTTATAAAAAGATTCCGCAGGGCGCAGGGATGGGCGGCGGCAGCAGCGATGCGGCGGGCGTATTGCTAGGTTTGAATCAACTTTGGCAATTGCAGCTACCCGTGGACGAACTTTCCGAACTGGCGCTTACCTTGGGCGCAGACGTGCCGTTTTTTCTTCGCGGCGGCGATCAATGGGCCCAAGGTATTGGCGAGCTACTCACGCCGATCGGCTTGCCAAGCTGCCATTACGTGATCGTGCACACTGGCCAACACTGCGCCACGGCGGAGCTGTTTTCAGCGCCTAGCCTCAAGCGCGATTGCGCGCCGATCACGATCAAGCAAGTGCAGGCGGGCGTTGCGACTAGTAATGTCTTCGAGCCCTTGGTGTTGGCGCGTTATCCTGAAATTGCCAAAGCGCATACTTGGCTGACCGCGCAAGCGGGCAATGCGCGCCTAACAGGCAGCGGTGGCGCCCTATTTGCCAGCGTTGCCGACCACGCATCGGCTGTGCGCATTAAAAATGCCTGCCCCAGCGAATGGCAAGCATGGTTCGCGCGCAGCTTAGGCAATCCGTGAGCAGATCCAGCCTGTGTTTGATCTGGCATAGTCGCACCGGTTCCGTTCGTGCTTTAGTGAGCGCGATGGTGCAAGCGGCCAGCGAATACGCTATCGACGTCACTGCCTTGCCGGCAGTCAATGCAAACGCGGCAGATGTCGAGGCCGCCGATGCTTTAATTTTCGCCTGTCCTGAAAATCTAGCGGCGATCAGCGGGGCGATGAAAGAGTTTTTCGATCTGAACTATTACCCGCTGCTTGGGAAAATTAATGCAAAACCCTATGCGTGCGTGATTGCGGCCGGCAGTGATGGCGCGGGCGCAATGCGGCAAATTGAACGAATTGCCACGGGATTGCGGCTCAAAAAAGTCGCGGAAACGGTATTGGTAATCACCCATGCGCAAACTCAGGACGCCATTGAGGCAAACAAAGTTCTAAACGAGGCGCAACTCGCACCCGCGATTGAGCTCGCCCGTACACTCGCTGCGGGCTTGGAATTAGGCATTTTTTAGTCGCCTGTCGCTCGGATCTCAAACAAAAATCAAGGAAAGCAGTTTGCAGGTAATTACTCTCAATGAGCGCCCCGATTTGCTAGCGCTTGCGCAACACGATCCCAAACGTTATCCGGCGCTGTTTCAGTCACTGGGGCAAGAGTTATCCGCGTCAAATTCGACGCAAGCGCATGCCCAGTGGGATTTTCTCGGCATTGCTAACGGCGAGCAGATCGTGGCAATCGCTACTGATGAAGGCGGATTTTTTTCTGAGCTTGAGGCGTGTCTGGGAAAGTCAATTCAGGCCAAATGCGTGATTGAAAACGCTCCGCCTTTTATCGGTGGCTGGGTGGTTTATCTGGGCTATGAGATGAGCGATGAAATTGAGCCCAGGCTGCAACTTCCCGCCACCGCATTTGAGTTTCCCCGCGCGTTTGCATTGCGCACGCCCGGAGTGATCGCGATTGACCGCAACACCGGGATTGCAGCGCTGATTTTCGAAGCCGGTTTTGATGCACTGCTGGACGAAGTCAAACAAGATTTGGCGCTAAATTTGCGCGCACTCGCCAGTGCGCCGATAGCCGCGCAAATCACTGAAGATGCGCCCGAGCTTTTTTTGGAAAGTACCGCGCGCGTGCACGATTATTTGAGGGCAGGGGATACTTTCCAGGCCAATATTTCACGTGGCTGGCAAGCAACGCTGGAGCATCCGGTTAGCAACGCGCAGATTTACGCCAATCTGTGCGCGGCAAACCCGGCGCCTTTTGCCGCGCTGGCCCAGTTTGAACAATTCGCGATTATTAGTTCTTCGCCAGAGCGCCTGGTTCAGTCCCAAAACGGCTGGGTGCAAACGCGCCCAATCGCAGGCACGCGCGCCCGAAAAATGGGCGATTTACCGCTGACGGATCAGCAGAAAAGTGACTTTGTTGGGGATATCAAAGAACGCGCCGAACACATTATGTTGATTGATCTAGAGCGCAATGATTTAGGTCGCGTTTGCGAAGCAGGCTCCGTGGTGGTGGATGAATTATTGACCGTGGAAAGCTATGCGCACGTGCATCACATTGTTTCCAACGTCGCGGGTAGATTGCGCCGCGATGTCGGCCCGATCGCGCTATTAAAAGCAGTATTTCCAGGCGGCACCATTACCGG
>JAYVAQ010000237.1:0-2255 GCA_043750875.1 Rhodanobacteraceae bacterium | reverse complement strand
GCAAATTCGTGTTTTCGGCTTCAGAAGCGTATCTGATCGAAAACGGCAAAATCGGTGCACCAGTTAAAGGTGCGACTTTGATCGGCAATGGCCCGGAAGCGATGCGCCAAGTCAGCATGGTCGGCAAGGATTTAAAATTGGACTTAGGTGTAGGCGTTTGCGGCAAAGATGGGCAAAGTGTACCGGTCGGTGTCGGGCAGCCTACGCTGAGGATTGAAGGGTTAACAGTGGGCGGTACGCAGATTGATTGAGACCAGTCATGCATAAAAAAACGATTTTTGCGGCACTGATTTGTTTAATTGGCAGCCACATTTGCCAAGCCCAAGCGTTAAATGCGAACGGCCATGTCGTTTCTGGCACGGTCGCCAACGAAGCCACGGTACGCTTTTTGCAAGACAATTTTGACGTTTGGTTGGCAAGATCTGATCTTGATGGCACCGGCTCGGTCGATATTTGGGTTGATTACGAGCAGCAGCGGCTATTGAAATCCTACGGTTTTGATTTTGCGCGCAACGAAAAGCTCAGCGCGACATTGGCGCAGATTCCCGCGCGTGCTATGCCCGGAGTGAATGCTATTGCCGGTTTTTCGTGCTATCGCACGGTCGAAGAAAGCTATGCCACGCTAGAGCAGCTGGCATTGCGCTACCCAAACTTAGCGCGTACCGTGGATATTGGCGATAGCTATCTAAAAACGGTCGGACAGGGTGGCTACCCGCTCAAGGCATTGATTATCGATAACAGTGCGATTCCAGCGCCGGTCGGTGGTACCAAACCGACGCTACTTTTGATTAGCGCAATTCATGCGCGCGAATACGCCACTGCGGAAATTGCCACGCGTTTTGCCGAACGGCTTTTGAGTGGCTATGGCATCGATCCGGAGCTGACTAACCTGTTGAACACGCGCCGCGTGATTATTTTGCCGCAGATGAATCCCGACGGCCGTAAACGCGCGGAAGCTGGGGTGCTGCAACGCAAAAATTTGCATGCCGCAACCTGCGTCGCAACACCAGCGAATTCCGGCGTCGATCTAAATCGTAATTCCACATTTTTATGGGGTACGGGCGGCAGTTCAACTAACGGCTGCATGGATACTTTTCGTGGTGCAAACGCTAGCAGTGAGCCTGAAGTACAGTCCATTGAGCAGTTTTTAGCCGCCAATTTTCCAGACCGGCGCGGGCCATTGGATACTGACGCAGCTCCCTTGGATACTGAAGGCGTTTTTATTAGCCTGCATTCTTATGCCGACTTAGTGTTATTTCCGTGGGGCGCAAACGCAGGTGCAGCGCCGAACAAGCTTGGCCTTCAAACCTTGGCACGTAAGTTTGGTTTTTACACGAACTATCAAGTGTGCCAGCCGCCTGCTTTGGGATGTTTGTACGCCGCCAGTGGCACCACCGACGACCAAGCTTATGGCGCACTGGGGCTGGCCGCATTTACTTTTGAAGTGGGCGACAACGGCTTTTTCGAGTCCTGCGGCATTTTCGAGGCCAGCACGGTCAGCAAGAATATTGACGCGCTCATTTATGCACTCAAAGCCGCGCGGCGTCCGTACACCGAACCGGCAGGGCCAGAAGTCACCGAGTTAACTGCGTTCAATAATGTGCAGGAAAATGATTTTGAAATCACCGTATCCGCAAAAGCCAGCGATGCCCGCTCATTCAGTGGTGGTCAGGGCGACGAGACCATACACAGCGTGGTGCGTGCTGCTATGTATTTTAATACCTCCCCGGAAACGGCCGGTGCGCAAGCGTTTCAGATGGACGCCGTCGACGGCAATTTCAACAGCCCGACCGAGGCGATCACGGTACGGGTTCCAGCAATACTGTTGCAGCCGGGGCGAAACGTTGTGTACGTAACCGCGACTGACTCGGCGAACCAAACTGGCGTGATCACGAGCACGTTTGTCCGTCTAGCGGGCACGTTTGTGAGTGGATTTGAGTAGCTGCTAACGCTTGATCAAATCACTTAACGCGAATCAAGCACAAGCCCGCGAAAGCCTATCCCATATGGCCGCCCAGGAGGGCGATTGCGGCGGGCGCTCGATCAGAATTTGTGCAGCACCTCGTGCATCGAGCGCACGCAATGCCGCATAGAGCGCGCTGGCGTATTCAGCGGGATCGGCGCTTAGTGCAATTCCGTCGCGTGATGCGGGTAGGGTGGCAATACTCAAAACCAGTCCATCGCCTGCATGAGTATCGATTTCCATACGGTCGCACAATTTGGTTTGGGTGCGTGGCGCATAGTGGCTTTTTAAA
>JAYVAQ010000236.1:0-3904 GCA_043750875.1 Rhodanobacteraceae bacterium | reverse complement strand
CAAAGACATTGATGCCCTGCTACCGCAGAATTTTGTGCCGGATGAGACGCGTTAGCAGATTCGCTGCGTTTTTTGGGGTGGGGCTGGGCGGAGGCTTACGAAGCAGTTATTCAATTTTCAATAACCATTTTCCTGATTAGCGTAAATCCTCAGTAACACCAAATCGTCATTCCCGCGAAGGCGGGAATCCAGGGTCAATGCAAAGGCGCCTGGTTGTGGCGATGTTTCAAATACCTGAATTTTTGTTTCCGTAAGCTTCGCAATAACCAGTTTCTGTCCTCACTGCCCTGGATCCCCGCGTTCGCGAGGATGACGAACCAAATACTGAGGAATAGCGCTAATCAGGATCGGCAAAGTGTCGCCCGAATTGCTCTCAGAAAACGAGGTCGTAGCCGCCTCCAGGCGAAGCAGCCATTCAGTTTTTTGGAAGATGCTGATTGGGTCGGATGCACAGAGTCGTAACCGCCTCCAGGCAAAGCAGTCATTCAATCTAGGGGCTGAAAACTGCTGAAAACTGCTAACAATTCAGGCACTTAGGCCTGTGCTTTGGCGAACCGCGCGCCAGAGCGCTGCAGTTTCAGCGTCGACCGAAATCGAGAGTGTGCAGTCAAATTCATGCGCGCCGGGATTCAAACATTCGAGCGCGAATAGCTTTTCGTCTTCGGCGCGGCCATCGGTAATGGCGGTGCGCACGATTAATTCACGCTTCAATTCAGCGGGCAAATCCAGCGCAGCGGCCACGGCTTTCAAATGCCGACTTTTCCAATCGGACTGAAACCAAGGAACCGCACCGCCAATCAATGTTGCTTCAGTGCAGGCGCGCACGTCATGCACAGCCGATACTGTCGGTGGATCGGTGCGCGGTATTGTCTCGGTAACCACCGTCGATAGGGTCGGCACACTCAGTGGTCGCAGCAAATAGTTTGCTTTCAGCGGAAAAGCATGGGTGCAGCCAATCGCTTCACTGTGCTTAGCTATCAACTTGCAGTTGCTGTCTGATGTATTCGCATGGCAGTAGCGAAACAGCGCGCCCAGCATCGCCGCGCCTGGCACAAACGCTTTGCTGGAAAACGTATTGCCGCGCACTTCGCGTTCGTTGAAGCAAAACGGCCGGTCTAGCTGAAAGCGCAGGGTTTTGTGACTGGCCGCTGTCGTGTCCGGTGCCACGATGCCCTCATTGCAAGCGATGAAATCACCCAGCGTGGCAGATTCCAGTGTGCCAAAGCCAATGCCCTTGAATGCGCCCATAGCGTCAATCCATGCCAGTGCTTTGCGCAGCCAGTCTTGACAAGTTTTCGCGTCGTCGTCATGCGCAAAGTAAGCGTCGATAACGCCGTTAAAAGCCAGCGTCGCACCCGGTAACCCGGCACTTTCCAGCACCAACAGCGCCGCATCCGCCGCGACGCCGGTGTCATCAATCGCGACACGATAAAGCGTTTTTTGCTTGCTGTCAGTTGCCAGAAACTCATGGGCAAACGTCAGCGCGCCGCGTACGGGTTCGAACTTGGTATTTTCCTCTGTGCCTTTGCCAAACCATCGGTCAATGTCACTTTGCAAAATTGCCGAAGTTTGCTGCGCGAACAGCTCTAACGATTCGCGCAAATACCCGCGCAGTTGCGTGCCGGGCAATACCCAATTGGCGCCGCGCCGTCGACAGGAGGCGTCGGTGCCGAGCGCGGCAGCGTCCAAACTTCTACTTAAAAACGGCCCGCGAATTTTCAGTTCCAGCTGTGCCTGATAGCGTTTCATGGCGCACCTATTTCGTTTTGTTCGGGGTAAAGGTACTGGCCCAATTCGCGCAGATGTATCCAGGTCCAATCTTCGTCCGGATCCTCCGAACCTGTGAATAGCGCGCGCACGGTTTGAATCTGCGCTTCAGTGACGCCGGTTGCCACCAGCCTTTTGTTGGCTACCTGCAAGTCCTCAGCCGCTGATCGCGCACCCAGCGCGTGCGCTAAACGATAGGTTTGATGATTCTTTAGCCCGGCTAACGCACTGCGGCTGCTATCGACATGGAGCCACGCCGCGTTAGGAATGAGCGGTTTGCGCGCCAACGCAACAGCTTTCAACACACGTGCTTCCCAATAGTCAGGAATCGACTGCGCCGGAAAATCCAACGATTCCAACACCAAATAGTCAAAGGCATTTTGCATCGGTGCTGCGGTTTTGACGCCATCTGCAAGTTCTCTCGCCAAATCACGAATCCGCCCAATGGGCGTTTTATGGTGGCAAAAAACCAGGCCGGCGGCATGCGTTAGCGGATCATTTAAAAACGCACAATATTTTGTCGCAGCAAAAAAGCGCTGAGTAAATTCCCAGCCCAGCCATGCTGGTAGCACAAAGGTGTATTCATCGCCGCCCCAGAGCAGTACTTCGAAGGGAATGGGCTTATCCGGGCCAAAAACATCACGCTGTTCGACTACCCACGCCAACAGCGTAGCTAAGAGCTGCTCGCGCATTTTCGTCATCGCGGTATCAAAGGTGCTGAGCTCCTCGTCTGTTTTTCCCACCACAAAGCGTGAAAACTTATTGCCATCGGTATAGAAAACTGCCAGCTTGTTGTTTAACGCAGCAAATGGAAAGCCACCAGCGATTTCAGAAAATTCATTACTAAAGGTCAGCGAGTTGATCGCGTGCTTACCGATGGTGATTTGGTCGGTTTCGCGCTCGTAGAAACGTTGCAGCGGGCTGGAACCGTGCGTGCGGGTGCTGGATTGTTTCTCAGCGCGGCCAAACTCGTGGCGCGCATGGACGTTCCAACCAACTTGCAAAATTGTCTTTTCTTTTTCTCTTGCCTCAACAGCAATAGGAGCGGCCCGCACTTTCGTGAAGTCACAAATCTGGCCAAAAGAACCCCGCTCCGATGCTACGGTTAACTGCTGAAACTGCTGCCATCGGGTGCCAAGTTCGCACTCTTGCCGAGTTTTCTTCGCGCTGATTGCGAACGTCAATTCCGGGTAGTCATGGCGCAGCGCCCGCTCAATTGCATTGCTCGGATCGGTATCACAGGTGAATTCACCGATTGAAGCACCCGTCGATATCGGCTGCAAAATTATTTGTGCGCAGTCTTTAACCCGCTGTGCCAAACCCACCATCGCCTCACGCCAGCGCAGCGAGCCGCCGCGTGTCACTGACAATTTGTCAGTGTCGAGCACCGTGCTCAGCAGGTTTTGTGCCTCAACTCGGATGTAGACCATTGCCGCCCCCTCAAGCCTGTGGATTCAGGGATGCTCGGGAATAAGCAAGTTAATGGCAAGAACTATATATTTTTATAATTGGGCTTCTTCGTGATACGAATTATCTGTAAAAAGCGTTTGCGTCCAGATGAGCCCACTGGTGCACTATGTTGTGGCAATCGTTCGTCACTACTACACAACCGTATTGATAACTGTCTTGCTAGAGTTTTAGCTGCTTTCACCCCGTCAGCACCCGCACCAAATCCCCCAATCCACACTGCTTAACCTCAAGTTCTTTCCCGATCCCCCGCGCATATCGTTTCACCAAGCCAGTAATCGCATTTGGCGCAACCAGCAGATTTTCACCGTCAGGATAAAGCTCGCGGAAGTGCTTTAAATTGCGGGCGTCAAAAGCATCGCTGTCCCATTTGCATTCAATGGCGTGCACCTTGCCATTGGCGGCGGGCAGAACAAAATCGATCTCATGGCCTTTTTTATCGCCCCAATAGCGTACTTCTTGCTGCGGAAAATTCGTGCTCGACATATCCAGAACCAAGTGTTCCCAAAGAGATCCGCAGGCTTCATCGCGCAGTGTGTCAATGCTACGTGTGTGGCAGATAAAACCGGTGTCAAAACCGTAGAGCTTGGGTTGCTTTACCAATTCCTGCACGCTGTTGCCAAAGTGTGGACGCACCACTTTCAGAGTCAGCGTCGCTTCTAGAACCTCC
>JAYVAQ010000235.1:0-3760 GCA_043750875.1 Rhodanobacteraceae bacterium | reverse complement strand
GCTGCGGGCACTACCATTATTCAAGCCGGTACCACCAACAGCAACGGCATCGACAAAGTGTTGGCGTTCAATCCTTTTTGCACGGGTGGACTCAATACTGGCATCAACAACGCCACCGTGCGTTTTGGGCGCAATACCCAGCCGATCAATCTAGTAACGTTCGCTCACACTGGCGGTGGCTTTGATGTCTGTAATACCGGTAACGCTGGCTTTACGCTGAGCGATGTTGTGGTCGATCAAAACACCAATTCCAGTGCCTACGGCGGTGGTATCAACATAGACACCGTGCAACCTGCAACCGGTAACTTCAACCTAACGAACCTGACTGTCAGCGGCAACAGAACCACGGACACCACGAATGGCGACGAAGCCGGTGGTGGAATACACCTAAAAGGCGATTCCCACAATGTCACCATTACCAACAGTAGCATTAGCGGCAATACCGCCACTTTTGCTGGCGGCGGCGTGTTCGTCTCGCACACCTTTGGTGGCGCGGTATTGATTCAAAATACTACGGTTAGCGGCAACACCGCGGGTAGTGTTGGGGGCGGCATCGCCAACTTCCATAGCGGCTCGGCAACGCTGACTTTGAACAATGATGGCGCGCTTCTAAACAATATTTCCCAAGGTACAGCCGCTTCCACCACGTCGCGTGGCGGTGGCATTGACATCGGTGCTGCTAGCACGACGACAACTACCATCAATGAAATGACGATAACTGGCAATCGTGCCAATACCGGCACCTTGCAGGCTGGCGGTGGCATTCATACGGTTAATGCCTCCGTGGTGAATCTAACCTTCAACCGTATTGTAGGCAATTTGGCAGGTACCGGCGGTGGCAACGGCTTGCGCAACGCCGGTGCCACAACTACCGGCACACGCAATTGGTGGGGTTGTAATGCCGGTCCAACCGTTGCGCCCTGTGATTTAGCAGTGAATAGCTCCGGCACCTCAACGCTAGCGCCAAGGTTACAGCTTGCGCACGCAGCTAGCCCCACAACGATTGTGGTCGGGCAAACTTCCGCACTCACTGCGGACTTTCTGACGGATTCGGGTGGTGGCGCGGTCGCTTTGGTAAATCTTGACGCCATTATCGCCACAACGCATGCACACACCAGCCCGGTGCTCGGTGCGCATTCCGCC
Source organism: Rhodanobacteraceae bacterium (assembly GCA_043750875.1). GTDB lineage: Bacteria > Pseudomonadota > Gammaproteobacteria > Xanthomonadales > SZUA-5 > JANNYA01. The sequence goes on along the minus strand of JAYVAQ010000235.1, from coordinate 2,617 downwards.
ACGCAAACTGCAATCCAGGCAGCAGGCAATGCCACCGCAACCTTTACCGCGAACGCGTTTGGTGCGGGCAGTTCCACCAGCGTGGTGGATTCGCAAATGCAAACGGTTGCGATCACGATTAATAAAGCGAATACCGTCACAACAATCACGAGTGATAATCCAGACCCGTCTGTCGTTGGTGGTGTAGTCGCGGTGAATTATACGGTTGCTGTTTCAGCGCCAGGTGCAGGTACTGCGACTGGTAATGTCGTTATCACTGTAAGCGGTGGCGCGGAAACTTGTACTGGCACCGTTGCCGCTGGCACCTGCAACATCACCCTCACTGGCATTGGTAATCGTACCCTGACTGCAACTTATGCAGGTGATACCAATTTCAACGGTAGTTCGGATACTGAAGCGCATACGGTCAATAAAGCCAATACCACCACGACAATTACCAGCGACCTGCCAGATCCGTCCAATGTCGGTCAGGCAGTCACTGTTAACTTCACCGTTGCGGTAGCAGCACCCGGCGCAGGCACTGCCACAGGCAATGTGACGATCACGGCAGCCGGTGGCGCAGAAACTTGCATCGCCACGGTCGCTGCTGGCACTTGTATGATTACGCTCACCGCAGGCGGCGCACGCGATTTGACCGCGACCTATGCTGGAGATACCAATTTCAACGGCAGTGTTTCAGCGCTAGCGCCGCATACGGTAATTATTCCGCAGATCGTCACGTTAGCTTTTAACGCCGCAACAAATAGTGCGAATGAAAACGCTGGCATTGGCAATGTATTACGTGTGACGACAGACAATATGGCAGTCACTGGCGCTGCTTCGACAGTGACGGTGTTCGTTGGCGGCGGCACGGCAAACGCCACTGATTACAACCTAACCGGCACGATCACCATTCCGGCGGGCACCGCACACAACGCCTTGGTCTCGATCGCCAGCGGTATCACCGTCAACGGGGACATTGTTTTTGAAAACGACGACACCCTGCAGCTTTCGCTTACTGCGCCGGTTTCTGCTGTTTTAGGTGCGCAAAGCGTGCTGTTACATACCATTGTCAACGACGACACGGCGCCAACACTCGCCATCAATGATGTCTCGATCACTGAAGGTAACGCCGGTGCGTCGCTGCTGAATTTCACTGTGACTCGCACTGGGTTGACTGATTTGGCGGCAGGTTTCACGGCCAATACCGCCGACGGCACCGCCACCGTTGCGGATTCGGACTATGTTGCATTAGCAAGCACCTCCGGTGTGGCGGCAGGCGGCGCAACCGGTTCTACCACGGTTGTGGTAACGATCAATGGCGATGTCCAAGCCGAGGCGACTGAACAGTTCGTGGTGAACCTCACAGCGGCGACGAATGCGACATTTAGCGACGCGCAGGGTGTCGGCACGATTACCAATGATGACGCCGCTCCAGTATTGAGCATCAACGACGTCTCTATCGCCGAAGGCAACGCCGGAACTTCAACTCTGACGTTTACGGTTACCCGCACTGGCGCCACGGCGTCTGCAGTTGGTTTCAACTTCACGACTGCGGACAATACCGCAACCGCTGCGGGTAACGACTATGTGACGACCAGCGGTAGCCCTTCGATTCCTGCAGGCGGCGCCACGGCAACGACGACCATCAACGTCCTGATTAGTGGCGATGCATTTTTTGAGAATACCGAGAACTTCTTCATCAATCTCAGCGGGGCGACCAACGCCACGATTGGGGATGCACAAGGTATCGGTACGATTACCAATGACGATACGGCACCGACTTTGGCGATTAACGATGTGTCGATTACCGAAGGCAACGCTGGCACGCAAAACCTGAGCTTCACGGTGACCCGTACTGGCTTTACCGCTTTCCCTGCTACATTTTCGGCGGCGACCGCAAATAACACTGCGACCGCTCCCTCGGATTATTTGGCAGCATTGGTAGGTTCGACTTCGATTGCCGCAGGCGGTGCTACCGGTACGACCACATTAACTGCGACCATTAATGGCGATGCCGTTGTGGAAGCCAATGAGACCTTCTTTGTCAACATGACCTTGCCTGCGAATGCGACAATTTCCGATGCACAAGGCATTGGCACAATTACCAATGACGACACCGCAGGGATTGTGTTGACGCAATCCTTGGGAAGCACCGACGTTACCGAAGGCGGCGCGACCGACAGCTACACCTTGGTGCTGACCAGCCAACCGACTAGCGATGTCACGATTACCTTAAACCCCGGCACGCAAGTGACTGTTGCCACCAGTCCAGTGACATTCACCACCGCGAATTGGAATATCGCGCAAACGGTGATAGTAACTGCGGTTGATGATGTAGCGGTTGAAGGCCCGCATATCGGCATGATTAGCCATGTCGTGACCAGTGTCGATACGAGTTACAACAACTTCGCGCTCGGTAATGTGGTGGCGAATATCACCGACAACGATTTGCCAACCTTGGCGATCAATGATGTGTCGATTGCCGAAGGCAATTCCGGTACGCAGATATTGACGTTCACCGTCACTCGCACTGGTACGACGGCGTCTGCGGTCGGTTTCAACTTTGCGACCGCTGATGGCACCGCAACCATTGCGGATAGTGATTACGCGGTCGCAAACGGCGCCGGCTCGATTC
>JAYVAQ010000234.1:0-7821 GCA_043750875.1 Rhodanobacteraceae bacterium | reverse complement strand
GCCCTGAAGCGTGCCGATGAGGCCGTATTCGATGCCGTCTTCGCGCAGCACAGAGTGCGTAGCGGCGGGTCGCAAATCATAAGTGTTGTTTGTTGGCATGGCTTTAAAGAGAACTCATTGAGGCCGCCCCCAGAAAGTAGCGTTGATCACCGGGCAGCGGAGGGTCAGCTTAACTTGTGGCGCTGGCATCCGCTCGGAAAATGCTACGTCGATCGGAGAATTTCTTGGAACAACCCAAATAGATGGACGATACTGTTGCGCCGCGCTCCAACAAAGTCGGCATCGTCGAAAACTGACACGTGCCCGAGGCCTACGATCAAGCAAACCCGGGCGCGCAAAAAGCCATGAATCTATTATTCGTCTGCAGCAAAAACCAGTGGCGCAGCCCCACTGCCGAAGCAATCTATCGCAACCGCGCCGATTTAAATGTGCGCTCCGCCGGCACCAGCGCTACCGCAAGGCGCACGGTCAATGTCGGCGATATACGTTGGGCTGATCATATTTTGGTGATGGAGCACCAGCACAAAGAGCGCTTGAAAGACAAATTCGCGCAGGAGCTGGCGCGCAAGAAAATCCACGTGCTGGATATTCCGGATGATTTCCAGTTTATGGACCCGGATTTGGTGGCGTTGATTGAGTTGCGGGTTGGCGTGGTTTTGGGTTGAGCACGCACCGCAATCATTCTGTGCACGCCTAAGTGTTTGCTAATTGAATAGCCAAATGCCCGCTGCCGCCTGCATGAATCAACATGCACTTTGCACCATTGAAACTAGATGCAATTACGAATCATTCTTGTTACCATGCGCAAAATTTAATGAGAGTCATTTCCTATGCGCACCCTAATTGCCATTGCTATCTCTAGCGCACTGATTCCCAGCGGCGCTATTTCTGCGACTAAAGTCAACCTGGCCTATGACCTAGCCGATGCGCAGACACTACCGAGCGTGGTTGTGGAAGCCGAAGCCGAGTCCGACCACGTCGTGCAGGGGCCTTTTTTGCCGGATGTGCAAGGCACCAAGATCAACGTTGGCAAGAAAACCACGATGATTGATCTAGACGCACTGCCTAGTATCAACGCCAGCAATTATCGCCAGGCACTACTGCAAACGCCGGGCCTAATTTTGAGCGAAGAAAGCTCGCCCTTGCTCAGCATTGGCTATCGAGGTTTGGAGCCGCACCGCACTCAATATACCCAGGTGCTTAAAGACGGCATTCCAATTCATGCGGATCAGTTTGGCTATCCAGAGGCCTATTACGTACCGCCGCTGGATACCGTTGACCGCATCGAGTTTATTCGCGGTGGCGGCTCGCTGATGTATGGGCCTCAGCCCGGTGGTGCGCTAAATTACGTGACGCATCGGCCGCGTTTGGACCGTGAATTTAGCGGCGCAACCAGCAATACTTTTGGTTCTGACAGCGCTTGGAACAGCTTTAGCTATCTGGATGGGACGAGTGGCAGGCTTGGCTACTATGGCTACTTTAATCATCGAGAAGGCGACGGCTTTCGCGCCGAAAACAGCGATATTTTGCTCAATGCCGGTTTGATTAAACTAGCGCTTGACGCCGATGGCCCGCGCCGGTGGTTCTTAACATTAGAAAGCTATAAGGAAAAACACGGGGAGCCGGGTGGTTTGACGCTGACGCGCGGCGCGCAGGACGTGAACTACGATGCTAATCGCAAGGCGAGTTCGCGCCGGTTTGATCGGTTTGAATTGGAGCGTGATGCGGCGACTTTAAGTGTCGAGCAAGATTTGGACGCGGGTCAATTCATTGCTCGCGCTTGGGTAAGTGACTACACACGCTATAGCCGACGTCAGCGTGGCGGTGGCTTTGGCACGTTACCCACAGGTGCCACCGCAGCTAGCAACGATATCGAAAATCAGAATTTTAAGACCTTCGGCGTGGAAGGGCGTTATCGGCGCGATTGGGGTAGCGAAAGCCAACATGTTTTCACTGTAGGTGCGCAAGCATTTCGATCTGATTCGCCGCGAACTGATACGCGCGGAGCGAGCGCCAACGCCACAAGTGGCGTGCTGCGCATCGCTTCCGAGCGCGATATGGACTACACGCCGGTATTTGCAGAAAACTTGTTTCGCTTTGGCGATTTCAGCATCACGCCCGGGGTGCGCATTGAGCACTACGAGCAGAGCGTAAATACTCGTTTTGTTGAGCCCGCCGCAACGGCGCGCGCGCGTACGGACCGCAATACAGTGCCGCTTTTTGGTTTAGGTACTGCGTTTAATTTCAGCATGGATAGCATGGTGTATTTCAATGCGACGGAAAGCTACCGCCCACCGGTGTTCACAGAAGCCGTGCCGAACAGCACCACCACCGTCGTTTCCGGCGACTTAGCTGAGGGCAGCAGCTGGCAAACCGACCTTGGTTTTCGTAGCACCGTCGTCGCCAACTTAGTGCTTGATGCCAGCGTTTTCTACATGAATTTCAAGGACAAAATCGGCGGCGCAGGTACGGCTGCAGATCCGTTGCGCAATATCGGCGAGATTAAATATCGCGGCATCGAGGCGGCGTTGAACTATGACTTCCTAGGCGCTGCGACGCCCAATGAGCCAAAACTTAATGGCTTGTTGAACGTTACTTTGTTGAACGCCGAAATTAGCCGCGATACCCTCGCAACACGGGTAGGCAAAACCCCGCAGTACGCACCCGATTACGTTCTTCGCGCCGGTTTGATCTACGCGCCAAGTGCGAATCGTAAGGTCGCATTGCTTGCGACGTTTGTTGACGATAGTTTTGCGGATGATTCCAATAGCGCAAATCGTTTTATGCCCGCCTATCAAGTGTGGGATTTGACCGGCGAATGGCAAATTGGCGACAGCCCGCTCACCGCGCTGGCGGGAATTACAAATTTGCTCGATGAAAAGTATTACTCCCGCATACGCAACGACGGCATTGATCCAGCACCTGGTCGGAACTTTTATTTAGGCCTGCGCGCCGCGTTCTAAAGGCCGCCATCAGCCTAGCGGCGTGCGCGCGACGAACGGCGACAAAATTTAGCGCGCTGAATCAATGGCGCGTTACTTCTGGAATTGCTGCATAAGAAGTAAATCCTCATATTCATCCCAGCTTGCATGAGCCCGAATGGCTGCGGCCGAAGCAAACTGTGGTACTGGAACTTCCATACTCGCAATAGCACCAGAGCACTTCTTTTTAAGGTTTGACCATACACGCGAGTTGGAGAATGGCGGATCACAGTAGATACCCAGACCAATATTTGGGAAATCATCGAACCTAATTTGGTTCGCGACAAAGAAGTTAAGCAGCCATTCGCTCGACTCATTCCCGAACCCATCTTCCGCAAGAGTTTCGTAGGAATCGACATAGATCGCCCGAATCTGAAGGAGTATATTTTGGGAAGGATGCCAGGCGGTCTTCAACATCCGTTTCGGCACAGGCCCAAACGAGCTAATAAAGCCCTCAGGGCTTCGCGATAGGGCGTCAAGTCAAGCGATGGCCGAATCGGTGCCATTCATCGGCCACTCCAATGTGGAAACTTGGGTGACGCGAGAGCGCTCATTCATACTCGCTAACACCTAAGTTGAGGGGCAGCCGCGTAGCGACTGTCCCGCCCGAATGTCTTGTTGGGCGACATAATCGCTACCATGAATGCCACCACCAACGTGACGTTTCCTGCTTGGGTCGAATGCGCTCAGGCCAAATGGGAAATATTCGGTCGAGGATATCGTCGTTCTCTTTTTGGAACAGCAACGCTTTAATTTCGGAGCTTGTTTTAGGGTCGAAGGACATGAATGAAACCAAGCCGTTTGCTTTGACGTGTGGTTTAGCAAGCTTGCCTTGGTGCTGTAAAAAAATCTCAGCGAGAAGCGTAAAGCGTTCTGCATGAGATATGTCCTTAGAAAACTGAAATTGGAACCCTAGGCTGTACATGGAGTGGATCTCTAGCTGTTACGTCTAACGAGGCTGTAGAAAAAGTAAGTCTCCCAAATTTTCGGTACTCCGGGCCAACAAAATCCGGGTTCAATTGAGGTGGATGCCTCCAATTAGCGATTGCGCTTGCAGTTTTTAGTTAATGCAAATAAGATTGATTCGCATTTAAAATCAACTGAGCGAATTCATTTCAAAGTCAAACAATAGCGCCACCCCTAAAACTGCGTTTCGATGCAGCCCATTGCTAGCCAGCGGCATCGCCTTGGTTTTATCCAGCTCCGCGTTCGGCGAGCCTACCCCCTTGGCGGAGCGCGATAACGCGAAGGCATTGGACGAGGTGGTAGTCGCTGGTCACCAGCCAGAAAAGGCGAACTCGCCAAAATACACGCGCCCGATCTTGGATACGCCGCAAAGCATTACGGTAGTGCCGCGCGCGGTGATTGATGAGCAAAACTTGCTGAACTTGCGCGATGTGCTCGGTACGCTGCCCGGAATTACTTTTGGCGCGGGTGAAGGCGGCGGCGGTTATGGCGACAGTATTAATTTGCGCGGTTTTTCCGCGAATAACGACATCACGATCGACGGCATGCGTGACAGCGCGCAATACACCCGCAGTGATCCATTCAATCTGCAATCGGTGGAATTGATCAATGGCGCGAACTCGGCCGTTTCCGGTGCGGGCTCGGTGGGCGGCAGCGTCAATTTGGTCAGTAAACGGGCACAGCTTCGCGATTACCAACTTTATAGCCTGAGCGCCGGTAGTGACAGCTATGGCCGTTTCACTGGCGATAGTAGTTTCGTTATAGGCGAAACCAGTGCGCTTCGCATCAATACCATGGCGCATCAAAACGATGTGCCGGGCCGCGATATAGAACACTTTGAGCGCTGGGGAATCGCCCCTTCGTTGGCGTTTGGGCTGGGCACGGACACCACGGTCACGCTAAATTTGTACCACCAGCGCGATAACAATATCCCGCAATACGGTGTGCCTTTTTACAATGGCGGGCCTTTGCCTGGCGTGGATCCAAGCACTTACTTTGGTTATCGCAATATCGATTTACAGAAAATTGAAAGCAGCAGCTACACCGCGATCATCGAACATTCCTTCGATGAACACTTCTCGTTGCGCAATCACACCCGCTATTCGCTCACCGATCAAACCTCCGTTGTTGATGCGCCACAGGGCACTTATTGTTTGGCGAATAACCGCACGCCGCTAGGGGCGTCCTGTACCGTAACTGGGATCGTGGTGCCGGTGGGCTTTTACCTACCGACCGGCAATCCACGCGGCTTATCTCGCGCTACCGAGAACCGCGCCTTGGTCAATCAGACGGATTTGACTGCCGATTTTGCTACAGGTGGCATTGCGCATACCGTGGTTGCGGGTGTGAGCTTGACCAGTGAGAGTTTTAAGCTGGATACCGTCAGCCTGTTTCGCAACGCCGATGGCAGTAATCCCTTTGTCGCGCCGAACCACCTGCCGTTAGTAAATATCGCGAACCCGAATAGTTTTTATAGCGGCCCAATACGCCCGACACTGACCGGCAAAACCGACGGCGAGCTGGACAATCGCGCAGTTTATCTATTCGATACGCTGGAATTTAGCCCGCAATGGCTGCTCAGTGTGGGTGCGCGTTACGAAGAAAACGAAGGCAGTTCCACCGCCTACACCGTCAGCGCCGCCGGCAATAATATCGGCCAAATTACTGGCGCGGGTGTGCCGCTCAACAACGATGAGTCGTTATTTTCCTACCGTGCAGGTCTAGTCTACAAGCCCAGAACGGACGTCAGCGTTTATGCCTCCTACGGCAATTCCAAAACGCCATCCAAGGCCAGTGTCAACGGTAGCTGCGTGCAAACGGCAAACAATGTCGCTGGTACCAACAACTGCAATGTTGCGCCTGAGACCGCCCTGGCCAGCGAAATCGGCCTCAAATGGGACTTGCGCGATGGGCGTTTGTCGTTGACCACGGCATTGTTCCGTAATGATCGAACCAACTACCGTGTTGCTGATCCGGATCCAAGCAATATTTCCGGCGAACAAGCGCTGGATGGCCGCGCGCGTGTCGATGGTCAGTTGCTCGGCGTGACCGGGCTGTTAAGCGAAAATTGGTCGATCTATGCGAACTACGCGCACCTGGATACCGAAATCTTGCAGGGTGCGTCGAATTATCTGTCCGCTTTGGGCCAAGACTTTGCCAAGGGTGATCCGATCATCCAAACGCCTGAGCACTCCTTCAGCTTTTGGAGCACTTACGACATCGTTCCCGGCCGCTGGCAAGTTGGCGTCGGCTCAACTTTTCAGGACAAATTTGCCCTGGCACAACACTCGGCGACGTTACCCACCGGCCCGCTGCCAGAATCCTCTAGCTACACCACCCACCGTGCAATGCTGGCCTATACGCTCAATCGCTCTTGGAAGTTTCAGTTCAACGTGAATAATCTGGGTGATAAAGAGTATTACACGCGCATTCGTAACAACGGTTGGGCTACGCCTGGCGATACGCGCTCGTTCTCGCTGTCCGCCAACTGGCAGTTGTAAGCGCCCACGATGCTGATTGAACTGCCGATCCTAGACGCTGAAACCGTTTCGCAAATCCGCGCGGCCCTTGCGGGCGCGGATTGGCACGATGGCAAAATTACGGCTGGATATCAGTCCAGTTTGGCAAAAGCAAATTCGCAATTATTGGAAACCGATCCGCTGACGCTTGCACTTGGCGGGCGGGTACGGCAGGCGCTAAAGCAAAGTAACGCTTTTTTTGCATCGGTTTTACCGCGCCGAATTTACCCGCCGCTATTCAATTCCTATCAAAGTGGCCAAACCTTTGGCTTGCACGTCGACAATGCGGTGCGCTACGACCGCAGTGGCGAAATCGCCCAGCCGGTGCGCACCGATGTCTCCTGCACGTTGTTTTTGAGTGAGCCTGACAGCTATGACGGTGGCGAGTTAATCATAGAAGACACCTTTGGCTCGCATGCGGTAAAGCTGCCTGCCGGGCATATGGTGATCTATCCGGGTTCCAGCCTGCATCGGGTGGCACCGGTAACCCGTGGCCAACGTTTGGCTTCATTTTTTTGGGTGCAAAGTCTAATTCGCGACGATGCGCAGCGCCGGATTTTGGTCGAGTTGGACGTCGCAATTCAGCAACTCACCGCAGCAGTGCCTGAGCACGCATCGCTGGTGCAACTTACCGGCGTTTATCACAATCTTTTGCGGCAATGGAGTGAAACGTGAGCGCTGCGGCGAACATCGATGCCATCACCGCCGCAAAGCAGCGGCGCAACGCGTGGATTAAAACCATGCATCAGTGGCACTGGATTAGTGCTGCGATTAGCTTGGCTGGCATGCTGCTATTTGCTGTGACCGGAATAACCCTAAATCACGCCAGCCAAATCGAAGCGAAGGCCACGCGCATGGAACTCAGTGCCCAGATGCCCGCAGCATTATTGACGAGTGTGCAGCAACAAGACAGCAAAGCACAGTCAATGCCAGAACCGGCTCTTCGCTGGGTCGAGCAAGAGTTCGAGCTCAAGCTCACTGGCCGAAGTTACGAACGCAGCGAAGGTGAAATCTATTACGCACTACCACAGCCCGGCGGCGATGCCTGGCTTAGCTTGGATTTCACCAGCGGCAAGGTGAATTACGAGCGTACCGATCGCGGTTGGATTAGCTATCTCAACGATTTACACAAAGGCCGTCATGCAGGCACGGCGTGGAGTGGCTTTATCGACGTGATCGCAATCGCCTGCGTAGTTTTTAGCATCACCGGCATCGTCTTATTGCAAGTACACGCGAAACGCCGTCCATCTACTTGGCCTTTGGTTGTTGGCGGGTTGTTGGTGCCTTTTATTTTTGCGGTGCTCTTTATTCATTAAAGGAATTTTGTGCGCGTCTCTTTGATTTTATTGGCGGCC
>JAYVAQ010000233.1:0-15468 GCA_043750875.1 Rhodanobacteraceae bacterium | reverse complement strand
TGACCCCCTATTTCGCCGCCCTACCGGCTTAAGCGACCCGCGCGGCAGCACTGCGAACGTGTTTAATTATCAGGATCCGGCCGCGTGCAGCAGCACCGGCAGCCCGGACTGGCTATGCAAGCAAATTGATCCGCGCAATGTCACCACGCGCATGTCTTACGATGCCTTTCATTTGACCAAAGTCGAAGAAGACGTGCGCGCGCCGAACACGCCAAACTGCACGTCTGGCAGTGAATGCATTGCGCGCACGGTCACCACGAGCTGGGACAATGCGCTGAACCGGGTGTTGACCCGTGAAAACGATGGCCGCAAGGTCACCACAAACTATCTCAATGGCCGGGTCGATAAAATCACCGTCAGCGATACCCGAATTTCGGTGAGCGCCGCCGCGCCGCGCGCGCTGGATCGGGTGACGCAGTATCAATATTGTGATGCCACCGATGTCGCCAATGCTACGGTGAGCGGCTGCGCCTTTGTCGGCTTTATTAAAGCCATTGACGGCGCGCGTATCGATGTCAGTGACGTGATCAAGATCCGCTACTACTCCAGCACCGTGAATACCGGCTGCGGCCAGCAAACCGGCCATTGCGCGCTAAAAGGCGATCTGCAAAGTATCGAAAATGCGCTCGGGCAGACGGTGCAGTTCACGCACTACGATCAATTAGGCCAGCTCTTGCGCAGCGTCGATGCCAACAGCGTCATCACCACCATGGTCTACAACGCGCGCGGTTGGCTTCAAAGCACCAGCGTGCAGAACCCAGCAGGCGGTGCGGCTGCGACACAAAGCGTGGTTTATAACGACAACGGCACGGTCGATAAAATTACCGACGCCGATGGAGTTTTCATCACCTTTGGCTATGATTTCGCGCAACGTTTAAAAACCGCGATGGATGCCAGCGGCAACCGCATTGACTATGCCTTGGACGCCAAAGGCAACCGCACCAGCGAAAGTGTGTTTGACACCAGTGGCAATCTGCGCCGCGTGCTGGCGCGTCAATTCGACGCCTTGGGGCGGCTGCAAGCCACCCTGCGCGCACCGCACGCGCTGCCGAATGCACCTAGTGCGGTCAAACGCAGTTTTACTTATGACGCGGGCAATAATCTGGACACCAGCACCGATGAGCTGGGCACAGTCACCAAGCTGAGATACGACGGCCTGAGCCGCTTGATCGAAACCATCAATGACTATCAAGGCAGCGAGCCCGGCACCGCGAACGCCAGCAGTAAAATGCAATACGACGCCAACGACAATTTGCTGCACGTGGTTGATGCGATGAACTTGGTCACCACCTATGACTACGACGGCCTCAATCAAGCGCGCACGGAAAATAGCCCGGATACCAAAGCTACGCAAATGGGCTTTGATGCTGCGGGCAACTTGATCAGCAAAACCGATGCGCGCGGCGTAATCGCCAACACCACTTATGACGCGCTAAATCGAGTCAGCACGGTCAGCTACAGTGGCAGCACCGTCAGCGGCACTACCGCAGGCGAAAGCTATTTTTACGATGAGGGCAATATCCAGACAGGTTGCGCGTTGTCATATCCGACCGGGCGTTTAACGCGCATGCTGGATGCTTCCGGCAGCACCACCTACTGCTACGACTGGCGTGGCAACGTGACTCAGAAGACACAGGTGGCGATTTTGCGCAATAAAACGCTGAGTGTGGCCTATGGCTACACCCTGGCGGATCTACTGGGCAGCATCACTTATCCCTCCGGTGTGTTAGTCACCTACAGCCGCAACACCCTGGGCCAAATCACCGGCGTCAGCGCCCTTGCGCCAGGCTCAACTCGGCCCCAAACGATTGTCGCGGATGCCAGTTACGAACCGTTTGGCCCGCTTAAACAGTTGCAATTTGGCAGCACCAACACGATCACGAAAACCTTCGATCAAAATTATCAGCCGACCCTGATCGATAGCAAAAATGGCCTCGGCTTGACGCTGCTGAGTTTGGCTTACGATTACGACGACATCGGCCGGGCTAAGTGGATCACGCAAACCAACAACCTCGGCAGCAGCACGCAGTATTTTAGCTACGACCGCCTGCACCGGCTGAAAGAATCACGCGAAAACTCAAGTCCTGGCAGCGGCGTGATCGAGCAATACAGTTACGATTTGATCGGCAATCGCCTCTCGTCAAAACAAGGCAGCACGCCCGCAGAAAGCTATCGTTATAACAATCAGTTGAGCGCGCCACTGTTCCCGAACGACCCAGCCTACGCCAGCAAATCGCACCGATTAAACGGCTTTGGCAACAGCGACAGCCGCAGTTACGACAGCGCGGGTAATTTGACCAATAGCTTTGATATGCAGCGGCAATTAAGCTACAACCCGCGCGGCGAGCTGACCGATAGCAGCCCCGATGTCTGTCTAGCAGGCGCAAAGATTTGCTACGGCGCCACCCGCTATAGCTACAACGCCAGCGGCGAACGGGTGAGTAAGGAAACACCGTATACCTTCCAATCGAGTGGCGAAACCGACGGCAGCGGCGCACCTGCGTCTGTACCGACCCGAGCCGCACCCGCGAACAATCGCTACGAAAGCTATGCGATTTTTGATGAAGCCGGGCAAATTTTGCTGGAAACCACCAGTAACGTCAGCCAGTACCCCTGCTTAACCTGTCGCGATCCGTATGTCGAATACGTCTATCTAGACGGCATGCTGATCGCCGCGCTGCATGACCCGAACGGCCCCAACGGCCTGAGTGTGACCGAGCTGTATGCCGATCATCTAGGCACGCCAAGACAAGCGAATAGCGCCGGCACGCAAAGCTGGGGCTGGGACGCCCTGAGTGGCAATGGCAGCACCGGCGGCGGCAATAGCTTCGGCACCCGCGCGCCGACGGGCAGCGGCATTAATCTGCGCTTCCCCGGTCAACAATACGACTGGCAAACCGGCTTGAATTACAACTACATGCGCTTTTATGAGCCGAGGACGGGGCGGTATATCACCAGTGATCCGATAGGGTTGGGGGGTGGCATGAATACGTATCTTTATGCGAATGGGAATCCAATTCGCAATAGCGACCCGAGCGGGTACCGAACTGCTGTAATAATTGGGCGGTGGAGCGAAACTCACGCAGCGACTTATTCAGATGGTGGCGCAAGAGGCTCTTTTATTTATGACCCCAATGGATCATACCGCAAGGCAGAGGGTGATCGTCCTCCTGCTGGTGACCTAATTACTGGTGATGGCGCAAATTTGCACGACTATTTAAAATGGTGGACGTCAAGTGGTGGCGCAGATGAATACGAGGTGTATTTTTTTGACACAACACCAGATGAAGAGGCTTTGATGTTTGATGCGGCACTGGAGAGAGAAGAAGGCTCAGGTTTTGATTGCGCCATACACACCAGCAATTGGCTTAATGATTTCAATAAATTTAAGGATATTCCCAACACAGTGTTTCCTGGAAATCTCGGCGATTCTCTAAGGGAGAAAGTTATTCCATGGGTATGTACACGATCAGAATGCACTAGAAAATGAAAATTAAAATTAAAAAGTCAGTGGCAAGCCTAGCAATTGTTTTCACGATTGCGACGAACTGCTTTTTCTTAATCACCTATGGAAACTGGCTGTATTGTAAAGGCGTTCAAAACAGAGAATCTATCCAACTGGCAATGATGTTGTGGTGGATAACGTTGTTTTTTTGGGCGCTATTCGCAAAAAAAATGTACCTTAGAAGTTATTTTGTTAATGCGATTTTTTTCACCTTAACGATTTTCATTTCGTCCATTCTTGGTGGTTTTGGATTATATGGCGCAAGTGTCATGGTTATATATTCTGGGTCTACTATATTTGGCATGATTTTTTCCGTTTTGAATGCAATGGAATTTTATGAATGAGGAGGTTTTGAAAGGCACAGTTCACCAAATCGCAAACCTTGAACGGCTATTGACAGAAATAGCACCGGCGGCGGCAATAGCTTCGGCACCCGCGCCACTACCGGCAGCGGCATCAATCTGCGCTTTCCCGGCCAACAATACGACTGGCAAACCGGCCTGAACTACAACTACATGCGCTTTTATGAGCCGAGGACCGGGCGATATATTACCAGTGACCCGATTGGGTTGGGTGGTGGGATGAATACTTATCTTTATGCGAATGGGAATCCGCTGATGTACGCCGATCCAACAGGATTAATAAAAATCCCGGGCGTCCCTGGTGCGGACGGTGAGACATCAGTTCACGCAAATCCGGGGCCAGAGGCAACGACTTTTAGGCCGGATCATGGGCCAGATCACATTCATTTGGGTAAGAACGATGGCCCACGCGTTCGCACCAGTGACTTTCAGCCGTTGTCTGACGATGACGCTAAACGGATGTCCCGTCAGCAGATGAAGTTCTGTGAAGGACTGAGCGACATATCGAAGGACAGGATACGCAAAGCACAACGCTCAATCTTTAAGTATGGGCGCATCATTCTGTCGATAAGTGGAGGTTCGACATCAATTGCCGCAGCATGTCGCGCTGACCCACTCTGGTGTGCGGAGCAAATCGAAGCTGGTATTCTGCCATGACCAAATCCGAGTTAATGAAGCTACTTCGCTTCCCGCCGGAGTGGGTGGCCTTCGGGATGTATCCAGACGAGCTGTTCCAATGGCAATTATCTGGGTACGAGCCCGGACACGAGGATGCAGCAGAACATGATCGCAATGGGGCGTTCCACTGGTGGTTGCGCAAACCGCCGACGAAAGCTGAACTCGAAAACCTTCTGCGTTTAGCCGCACTTGACCCTGATGCAGCGCTAGGAGCCGATTTGCGTCAATACATCCGTAAGGCATCTGCCTTTGATGATCCGCTGGCCGCACTTGACCAAGAATTATTTCCGGCAAGATAAGCAGGATTTGGTTAGGCGAAGCCTCCCATACTGAGGCTAAAGCAAGAGTGCGATTGAGCATTGAAATTGACCGACAGTGCGGATGCAATAAATGAAAAATTTAGAAAAGTTTTTTACAAAACTTGATGTGCTCGTGGCTCTCGGTCTAATTGTCTTGTCCAAGAACATGAAGAAATTGGCTACAGCACCAATCAGCGACATCACAGACCAGTTTTTTTCCGAAATAATTTTGATCGCGCCTAAAAATTTTTCATGGACAATTTCAGTAGATGAAATAAGACCGCATTCACCAGGCGCGTACCTAATAGGTCACGAAGAAGATTGGTTTATTACCCAAAAAACTGGCAGTGACATGATATATATTTTAGAAGGAAGTGAAGAGACACTGGATGATCCTTTGTTCGCCTATCAAAATATTTTCGAATACATTGATGCTAGGATAAACAAAAATTGAAAATTTTGTTTTTGAAAATAGATATGCAATGTAAAAATGGTTTCGCATCAAAGCCTTCCGAAGTGTTCCTATGTTTGATTGACTCACGGTGGAACAGGGCCAGGTTGGCCCGTTCCATTCTTATTCATAGTAGCCAGCAATGCTTCTTATATATTTCAAAAAGAAGAAAAAAATACTAACAAAGACCCGTCACCAATCGACCGAGTGCGCGACGGAATTATATTTCGTGAAATTAGCTCTCTAGATTTTTCTCCTCCTTTAATTAACTCATTTAGCACCTTTTTAATTAATGGCGATGACTATGATGGGAAGTTTTTTAACGTGGACGGGCGATATATTTTTATTGCCATTGATAACAATGCCGATAGGGCGACTCAAGTTAAATCAATTGACAAGTTGCTGGCTGGTATTGAAATATTAAAATCTGAATTTATGCGTTTTGTTCATTCCGAAGAAATTTTTTTGAAACACTCGGCGCCAAATCCAAGAATTTCTATAATAGAATCTGTTCCCGAAGCACCATTTGAAGAATTTTATGTTCGAATTATTTCTGATAACCCTGACTATGAATACGAATGCCTGTTAAGGGATTTCAAATTCTATGACGTATCTGAAATAAAAAATTAATTTACACATCATTCAAAGCAGGTTTTAAACCATGAAAAATTACCTCATCGCTTGCCTCGCACTGCCATTTAGCCTTTGCGTTCAGGCCCAGTCGGATACTGAAAGATCGCCACTCGACCCCATTTACGCCGCTTTGCAAAGCGCAGCACCCACGCCCGCTATGCGCCCGATTCCAGCGGCGCTGAGCAACGCCTGTAGTCCGATGGCGGCTGAAATCAAAGACGAACTCGCGTTTGAAACCGGCACTGTGCACTACATGCTGGATCGGCTTTATGTCTGGCACACCTACACGCAGCTGGACGGCAGCCTGTGCGCCTGGCTCGACGCCCCCGCCGAGCAAGCGCTCACGCGTAACGACGTGCAAGCGCTGGAAACAGTGTCGTGGTTGAAAACCCCACAACGCGCTTCAGCAGCGATCGGCACCGACGACAAGCCGCCGTCCGAGCCGCCGACGCGGGCGATCGCGCTGGATTTTGTGCGCAGCTACAGCGGACAGCCGTGCGAAGCCGACGCGGCGCCGACGGCAAACGTTACGATGATAACCAACAATGTTGGGTTCACCACCGCCGCAATTGCCGGGCAAAGTGGCTTGAATGACGGCTGCGTTTATGCGCCCGTGTTAGGAACTACTCCGCCGGATAGCACATTGCGCCGCATTGATGTCGTACGCAAAGGTTTTAGCACCGTAATCACTGGCAATAGTGATGTGGCGTTTATTGAAATCCAAGAATCAGCAAACGTGCCCACGCCACCGTTCCATTTTGATGGCAGCGTGCAACCACTGCTCCCTGCCAACGGTACCTTCGGTGCGGCGATATTTAATACTTTCGCTTCAGCCTTTCCTGCAACCGGGCAATACTTTAGTCGTAACGGCCTTCCAGGAAATATCCACCTGAGTTATTTGCAAGATCCAAACCCACCGCGAAACTGCCCTGGACTGGTTGCGCCCAACTACTTTGGTGGTGCCTTTGTCGATGGCGATAACGTATTAGGTGTCATTACTGGCACGGCGGCCGAGTGCCAAAATGCCGGTGGTGCGGTACTTGCTAGCGCCAAATATCGCTTTGATGGCTGGCGTTTAGGTTCAGCAGAGTTCACCAAATTCCTCGCGTTCAACGCTGCAGCCCAGTCCACACTTGCCATACGCCTTTTGCAGCCGACCGAATTCAGCACCATCGATGTCGCCCTACCTAGCAGTCAACTTGGCTGCAACGGCCCTGTAGTAAGTACCGAAATCGCCTGGCGTTCCAGCCTGATCAGCCCGGTCACGGGCACTAACGAAGTCGGCACCGGCTGCAACATTCCCGCCAATAAATTGGCACGCGGCACGCAAATGCTGACCGTGTATCGCACGACCGATCCACGGCGAAAAAGCTCGGTCAAGATCAATGCAATCAAGTCCGAGGCGCATGTAAGCCTGAGCCACACCGGCGAATACGTGCTTCCGTTAGGAAGTTATTCTTTGAACTTGCAGATCAACTGGAACAGCCAAGATGTCGGCAACCATGTTTTTCTGACCGAACAAATCGATAACAACGCGGAAACACTGCTCAGCGATACCCTGCAGGGCGCAACCAGCAGGCAAATCAACACCGAACACGTCGCGAAATATCGACTGCGCCGCGCCATTCCAAACGCAGTGCTGTCTGGGGCGGTGCTGGATGAAAAGCAAGTGACGGTGTTGAGTACAGCGGTGGTGCCGTTGGAAACGCCGACTAGGGTGACTTATCCGTTTGGACGCTTTCGGATTCGTGCGCCTGTTCCGGCTAACCCAACATATGACTGCCCGACAGGCGTTTGCACGTTTGTTCTAAGTTGGCTTTCTGATGGCGCATTTGGGGTGGCACATGAAATTCGGCAGCGTCGGCTTGACCACTGCGATACTTTTGCGCCCTATACCTGCCATTTTCAACCCTGGGTCGATTTGCCGCTCACCACGGGATCTAGTCGCGTCATCACCTTCGCTGCGCGATTTGATCAGAATGATCAGTTTCAATTTATGGTTCGAGCGTGTGCGCCGTTTCGTGGCTGTAGTGATTGGTCGACACCGCCAACAACACTTTTAGAAACGCTGTATAGGGGCAGCATAGGCGTTTCGCCAACAACGGCAACTTGGGTCGCGCCTTATGGTGCCGGTGGATGCAGCACCATTCCACCAGCGGCCCGTCCAACGCTAACGCTATTTCACAACTATCCTTTCAGGTTGACATTGATGAACGCGAACTTTCGCGCCAGCGCTGAAGACCCACATAGCACCTACGTTCCTCAAGGAGTATCCACCGCGCGAATTACGTCTTTTGGATTTATCGTCGGGACTCGCGGTAGTTTTTCTATTGGCGGCTGGGATCACCCTGTATTGGCTAATCTGAACTTGGACGTGGAATCAATTTTATCTGCTGACGGACAAAATTGGACTTGTCGATATACTCTTCAATAGCTGTTTTTAAAGCCAAGTTACCCGGGCTGCTTTGTAACCAACTGGCCCGGAAAACTGAGATGCCGGCAATGATTTGAGCTTGACGTTTATAATCCCAGCCTGTTCAAGTTGAGAACTGCCATGACAAGAGTTATTTTGACCGCAATTTTGAGTGCTGCTTTCAGCGCGCATGCGGCATTCACCCCACTACCCGCAACCGCGCGCGTCGAACTACCCGCGTTAGACCGTGCCAAATTAGCCATTGAAGACAGCGTGACCGACAAAAA
This sequence comes from Rhodanobacteraceae bacterium, assembly GCA_043750875.1. Lineage (GTDB taxonomy): Bacteria > Pseudomonadota > Gammaproteobacteria > Xanthomonadales > SZUA-5 > JANNYA01. The sequence goes on along the minus strand of JAYVAQ010000233.1, from coordinate 6,840 downwards.
AGTAGGCCCGTTTCGCTACGGCGTTGCGGTGCCTTTGTCGGAATCACAAAGCAAGACTTTAAGCGTCAATAATGGTCAATGGCAAAAACTTAAGTCTGGCGAAATGCTTTGGCACGGCGAAGTCTTTGCCAAAGGCGCTAGTACGGTGGATGTGTTGCTTAAGCCGTTTTGGCTACCGCAGAATGCCAAGTTGACGATCTTTGACGGCACTGGCAAGCAAATCTGGGGGCCGTTTGGGCACGAGCAAAACAATTTAGCAAACACCTTACCGCTGCCGATGGTGGCCGGGGAAACGATGCGGATTGCGGTGACCGTGCCAGCGGACGAACAGCGGTATGTGCAATTGGCAGTTAGTCTGGTGAAGCAAGGCTATCGTGGCTTTGAGTCGGTGAATGGTCGGCTTGTCAGTAAAGCAGGCGGTTGTAATGTTGATGTTGTGTGCCCGATTGGCGACCTCTACCGCGATCAGGCGCGCGGCGTCGTCGCGATTACTTTGAATTCCGTGGAAAAATGTACCGGAACTTTAATTAATAACACGCGCGGTGATCGTACGGCGCTATTACTTACCGCGCGACACTGCGGGATTACTGCCGCGAATGCGAGTGGCGTAACGGTGTATTACAACTACCAAAGTTCAACGTGTAGGCCGTTGAGCACAGGTAGCATTTCCTCTCCTGAACTTCCAGGTAATTATCCAGTTCAGATGGGCGCGACCTTAGTTGCAACTTCGGGTAAATCAGACTTCGCGTTGTTGCGATTGAATGGCACCGTACCCAGTGCCGCCAGTCCTTATTGGCTGGGTTGGGATCGACGTGATTTAGGGTTAAGTGGGGCCACGGTGATTCACCATCCTAACGTCGAAGAAAAGCGTATTTCGATCGAAAACGAGTCGGTATTAATATCCAGCATCCCAAGACCTATTTCCAACATAAACCCCACTCTCGGTGCGTTTACGACGCTAATTGTCGAAGACTGGGATGTCGGCACGACAGAACCCGGTTCTTCCGGCGCGGTACTACTCAATCGCGAATCAAGGCGAATCGTCGGCACCCTCTCTGGCGGTAGTGCGAAGTGCGAAGGACTTGCCAATGTGGATGAGGACATCTTTGGCCGCCTGTTCACCGGCTGGGAGGGCGAAAACACGCCTGCAACCCGCCTGAAAGATCACCTAGACCCACTCGGTACCGCGCCGCAGGTGCTGGATGGCACTAACCTTTGTAACGCACCCAGCGTTAGCCTAAATGTAAATATCGCTAGCCCCAGCAGCCGAGATGATGTGACGTATACCGCCAACGTGAGCGGTGGTGTGGCACCTTACAGTTATGCATGGGACATAGACGGCGATGGCGTGACTGATCGCACCTCCAGCAGCAATGTAATCACCACGCGTTATGACCGTGCCCGTTCGATTGATGTACGGGTGAGCGTTACCGATACTTCCGGCTGCAGCGCAGTTGTGACCCGTGCAATGTCGATTATCGCGCCGAATTTGCGCATTGACAGCTTGACAGCAAGCACGCAGCTGTGTGGCGATGGCGATAGTGTTTTTGATCCGGGCGAGCGCTGGCGCATCAACGCCAACGTGAAGAACTCTAGTAGCCCGGCGCTCGGGGCATTCGCGCAGTTCGCCCCCGGCACGAGCGGCCTTGCGGCGGCAGATGCATTTGGCTATCGCTTCAGTGATTCAGCGAGTATTTGTCCTGCCGACACATACATTGATATTAGTAACGAGATGCCGTTGCAGTTGACGCAAGCGAATCAATTTGGTGCCTTGGACGATGGCCGTACTTCTAACATCGCTCTGGATAGCAATGCCTTTGAGTATTACGGCGAGCTGGCGAACTCGGTGGCGATGAGTACCAATGGCTATTTGATCATCAACCCCACCAGCGCAATGCGTGGGGGGGACTACCAGCCCAATTGCGGCAACATACCGACGGAAAACCTGGATCTAGGGCGCCGCATACGCATTTTACATCGCGACCTAAATGCCACCGCATTGCGCTCTTCGACCCGCGCGATTTGCCCGCGCCCTTCTACGGTGGGCGCGGCTATTCAGCCTTGCGTGATTTTTGACTGGGCGGGAATGCGATTTGTAAATGGTTCACAGCTAACCGGCAATTTCGACATGCAAGTGCTGCTTTACCCGCAAACCAAACAACTCGTGTATCAATTTCGCGGTGACTTGCCCGCAAACGATGTGGACTTGGCGGTTTCGGGTTTAATGAACACGACCACCAGCGCCTACAACTATATGTGCCTGGCAGGCGGCCCGCCTAGAGTCACTGCGGGCAAATCGGTCTGCTATTTTCACCCCAGCGCGCAACCCACGGTTTCGCCCTTGGTGGTTACCCAAGGTGCTGGCGTACTCGGCAGCATTGCCTCCGGGCAAATTATTTCGACCAGTGCGGACATTAAGATTCCAGCTGACGCCGCTTGTGGCTCTACTTTGCGGCTAAATTATGTAACGGGAATTGATGATCGCGCGGTGACTAGTGCCGCAGTAGCGATTGCTACAAATGAGCTCAACGTTACCATCTCCTCCACCTGCAATGTCGTCAACAACTGCCCATTGCCGGCACAAATCGCAATGCGCGGCGGTAGCTTTTTTAATCCTGCACGCGGCGGTAATGGTTTGGTGGCATTTCTTATTGCCCGAGCTGCACCCCAGGTACCGCTGTTTTTTGGCGCTTGGTTTACGGGTGAGCCAAACCGCAACTTGACTTGGTACATCGTCACCGGTGATTTGCTGGGCAACCAAGTGAATGCGCAAATTCTGCAAACCAAACGCAACGTTGCTAGCCCAACGTTTACGACGACGAATACGGAAGTGGGTAAGGCGCAAATTTCCTTGGTTTCACCGGAACAGTTCCTGTTTAGCTATCAATTTACCGGCGGATCAAATGCCGGGCGCAGCGGTGGTGAGATCATGCAGCACTTGTTTGCAGGGCTTAGCCCCGCCGTGCCAAATATTACCGGCCACTATTTCAACCCAGCAGAATCTGGTTGGGGGCAAACCTATGAAAGCTATGTGCAGGGTGGTGTAGCGCAGCAATTTATTCTGACCTACTTGTATGACGCCGCCGGTGAGCCACGCTGGGTGTTGGGCAGCTTCCCGGACAACCTAGCGAGCGGCCCTGCGAACACCTATGAAGTGCATTGCCCAGGCTGCGCGTGGCTGGAAATAACGCCAACCACCAAATCTGCAGGTACGCAGTCACGAATGTTTCCAAACGGTTTTGGCAACGCAATTATCGGGACGCAATTTGTATTACCCGCGCCGTTGAGCGGTAATTGGATCAAAAATTCGGTGACTGTGACACCGCTGAGTGACCGCCCGCAATAGCTTTGCTGTTTGCACGCAACGGGTTTGCATCTAGCTGCAAACCCGTTGCGTATCATCGCCGTTCTCTATTTTCAGTGGTGCATGAAGTGGGTTTTAAGATTGGTTTGGTAAAACTAGCTGTGGTTTTTGCGTTGTATGGTGGCGCGTTTTCCGCCGCCGCTGGCGATGGCAAATTGCGCGGCACCGGTGGGCTTTTATCCATCGAAGGCAGTGCCGGTGGTGGCATCAGCCCGTGGGCGGTGATCGCTGGCTATAACGAGGCGGATCAATGGAGTGCGCTGGCAGCAACTTCACGCACTGAGTCCGATGATTATCGACTGCAAACAAATAGTGTCGCGATTGGCGCATACAACCGCGTAGAACTCAGTCTTACGCGCCAAGCTTTTACTATCCCTGGTGGAAGTTTGGGCCAAGATATTTTGGCCGCAAAAGTTCGACTGATGGGCGATTTGGTTTACGGACCTTACCCGCAAATTAGCCTAGGTGCGCAGTTCAAACGCAGCACTGAAGGTGCCACGCTAAATGCCTTGGGCATTAGCGATCAAAAAGATATGGATCTCTACGCCAGTGTCAGCCGCTTATTTTTAAGCGGGCCGCTGGATCGCAGCTGGTTGGTGAATGCAACGGTGCGATCCACCAAAGCCCAACAAACCGGCCTGCTGGGTTTTAGTGCGGATCGCAAAGTCGTGCTGGAGGGAAGTGCGGCGATGTTGCTAAATCCTTACCTAGCGCTAGGCATGGAATACAAAAACAAGCCTGACGAACTGAGCGGGTTGCGTGAGGACGCTTGGAAAGACGTGTTCGTGGCATGGTTTCCGAATAAAAACTTGTCGCTTGGCGTCGCCTATGTCGACTTGGGTGAAATTGCGGGCCGCAAAAATCAAAAAGGCTATTTCTTCACGTTACAGGGGCAATTCTAATGTCATTAAAACGTACTTTGATGCTGATATTGGCCGCCGGTATGATCTCAGCATGCGCGACTACCCGCACGCCTACACTGTATGACGATCTGGGCGGCAAAGCCGGGGTTGCGCGCCTTGTCGACGAATTAATCGAGAAATATCGCGCCGACAGCCGCATCAATGGCTTGTTCAACGAAACCAACTTCGAATATTTTAGCGAGCGCTTGAATGAGTATATTTGCCTAGTTGCCGACGGCGGCTGCGAATACACCGGTTTGAGCATGGCGGACGCACATTCCGGCATGGACATTAAAGAGCGCGAGTTCAACTATTTTGTTGAGGATAGCCAGGCGGCGATGACTGAAGTGGGGATTAGCTTGGGCGTGCAAAATCGGCTATTGAAGGTATTGGCGCGCGATCATGGCGATGTGATTCGGCATTAGCCGCAGAAATCCAGGTTTCGTCACTGCTAGTTTTCAGCCACAGAGCGGCTGTGGTGAAACCATGAACCTCGTCTTTGCGAGCGCAGCGAAGCAATCTCGTATTTCGGGCGAGTCGCGTTGAGATTGCTTCACTGCGTTCGCAATGACGAATTCGAGTTCCCTCCTACAGCATTGTCGCCATAACAGCGCTCCGCAAAAAGCCGCTTTCAACCGCACCCGTCAATGTGCGCTAGACTACCCAATTGCTTTCCTTATATTTGGCGACATTGACTTCTTCCCAGCCCGCAGTGCCTAACGTTGATGTGCCCCGATTGAGCGCGGCTGAATTGAAGGACGCGTTCGCCGACATCGATTTACGCCGCGCGCGGGCTTTGTTTGACAATGTATCGGCGCTGGTAGTGCGCACCATCGAAGGTGGCGTCAGTATTGGCGCGCTGGTGCAGGGATCCAGACGCGAGCCCTACGAAATTTCATTGATGATTACCCATGCCGCCGTACGCAGCAAAGAATTGGCGCGCTGGCAGGTGGAATCAAGCTGCACTTGCCCGATTGGTAGCCGCTGCAAGCATGCGGCTGCGGCGCTGCTGCGCGCCACGCAATCGCCAAGCGAAACCTTGGCGCGTGCATCCGGCCAGAAAACTGACGAGTTGAAGCAATGGATGGCGGAGCTAAAAGCCTCGGCCCCCGAGGCACGTGACGCAGCCGCCGCCAAGCGCGCACCCAGCACCGAGTTGCAGCTGTATTTACAATTGATGATTGAGCCTGGTGATGTGTTTGCAGTAGCGCTGGTGCGGCCATTGCTTGCCGCGCTGGAAGACGGACGCTTGCATATTCAGGCCGAGCTGTCACCGTTTCGCATGTTGCCCGAGCATGGCCGGGTACTGAGCGGGCAAGACGCGGCAGCGTTGAAAGAGTTGGCAGAATTCGAGCCACAATTGGTGCAGGGCCGACATTGGTATCCGTTGAGCGGTGCGCGTGGTTTTGATGTGCTGGAAGATGCGCTGCGCTGGCGGCGCTTGGTGCAAATCGGGCAAATGGGCGAGCCTTTGGTGCGCGGCCCCGAGCATGTGTTGAATTTGCGCTGGCGCGCCGACGAACGCGGGCAACAGCGTTTGGGTTTGAGCGTGCAGACCAGCGACGGGCAACTGCTGCCGAATGCGGTGGTGCTTGATACCGAACCGCTGAGCGCATTAGATGACGGGGTGCTGGCACGCGCGCGATCAAGCTTGTCCTTCCCCATGTTGAAGGCGGCACTCAGCACCGGCGTGCTGCGTCCGGAAACGCAGTTTGAGCACTTAAAAATGCTGCGCAAGAGCTTTGGTGCGGCGTTACCAGAGCCGAAAGAGTTTTCCCGCCAGTCTTTACAAATTGAAGTGACGCCAGTGTTGCGCTTGAGCCTAAGCGCCGACCGCGAGGCTTTGCTGCAGCGCAGGCTCAAGCGGCGCATTGGCCATGCAAGGCAGTTGGTGGATTTGGGTTTTGAAGTGGTGCCGGTGGCATCCTATGTACGTGGCGTGGAACGCGTACGCGATCAAGCGTTAGTACGTTACCTACCGGATTTTGCCGCGATCGCGCAATGGCAGGTGGACTGCAAAAAAGTCGGCTTGGAAAAAGGCATTGAGCGTGTCGGCGGGGCGGTGATTGACTCGATTGATTGGCTGATCAATGCCGATTACGACGAGCAAACCTTGAGTGAGTTTTGCTTTCTGGGCGTGCCGGAGCTGAAAAAGCGTGGTTGGCGCATTGAATACAGCGCCGGTTTTCCGCTTAAGCTGATCGAACAACCGATTGAATTTATTGCAGACGTCACCGAGGTCGAAGGCGGGCAGTATTTTGATTTGGCCTTGGGCGTGGAAATCAACGGCGTCAAAGTGGCACTGATGCCGATTTTGGAAGCGGGCTTGGCGCAAGGCCGCTACCAGAATTTACCGGACAATCCCGACACCATTGTCGCGCTGTATTTGCCCGAAGGCCCGGTGCCAATCACGGCGGGGCGGCTGAAATTAATGTTGGCGGTGCTGGCGGAAATCGGCACCAAAACTGCACGGTTGCCGCGTATGCGCGCTGGGCTGTTGAACGAATTAGATGATCAGTTAGGTTCCGAACTACGCTGGCACGGTGACGCGAATTTGCGCCCGCTTGCCGAACG
>JAYVAQ010000232.1:0-5435 GCA_043750875.1 Rhodanobacteraceae bacterium | reverse complement strand
CTTCAACAGGCTCAGCACGAACGGTTTCATTTAGCACCGCCTATTAGTTGCGTTTGCTCGGCCAAAACTTGCGCTGTCATTTCGCCAATTTGCTTGAATCGAATCACGCCGTTTCGATCAATGAAATAGGTTTCTGGCGCACCATAGACACCTAGGTCTAAACCGATTTTGCCATCGGCATCCACGGCAGTTTGCGAATAAGGATTGCCCAATTGCGCCAGCCAGCGTTTGGCATCTTCGGGCGCGTCTTTGTAATTGAGCCCAACCACCGGCAGCGCGCCCGGGGTTTTTGCGTAGGCATTGAAAACCGGGTGCTCCAGCTGGCATACCGCGCACCAGCTTGCCCAAACATTCAGCACGTATGCACGTCCTACCAAGGTTTCGCTACTAACCACCGCACCGCTCAGCAAATCGACGGTAGCGAATTTAGGTGCCGCCTTACCAATCAGCGGCGAAGGCACGATTTTCGGATCTTTGCCCAAATTGCTAGCCAGCAATACACCGAGCGCAATCAGCAATAACAGGGGCGCGAGAAATAGTAGCCAGCGCAGGCTGGATTCGGTCTTGACTTCGCCAACTTTGACTTCGCCATCTGCGCCAAGAGGAACAACATCGTTACTCATGCAATCCCCTGGGTTTCGATTGCTTTTTGCAGGCTAACTTTGGGCGAAGCAGGCTGCTCTACACGCTTGCGCAAACGCCGCTCAAAGGCACCCAGTAAACCGCCGAATCCCATCATTAACGCACCGAGCCAGATCAGGCGAATATAGGGTTTGTAATAGGCGCGTACCGCCCAAACTTTGCCGGAACTATCTAAAGGCTCGCCGAGCGCGACATAAATATCGCGGCTTAGGCTTGGGTCAATCGCCGCTTCGGTCATCACATTACCGCGTCGATATTGGCGCTTTTGCGGCTTGAGTATGGCGATAACGTTCTCACCCTGCTTGAGTTCAAACACGCCCTCGTCGGCCTCAAAATTTTCGCCCGAAACATGGCCTATGCTTTTCATTGTCAACGTGTATTGCGCGACCGTCACTGATTCGCCAACACCTAAACGCACATCGCGCTCCACGCTTAATGATTCAACCAAAACCACGCCCAAAAGCCACAGCCCGATACCAAGATGCGCACACGACATCGCCAGCATCTCAAAGGTGTAACGCTGGCCGGCTGATTTTTCGCGCAGACGCTTGAGCAAAAAAGCCAGCGTGCCAAAAATAATCCAGAAACCAACCAGCACGCCCAAGATCGTCTTTAGATTGAGATTTTTGCTGCTCAGCCAGATCAACAACGCCACGATCACCGCGCCCAAAGCGGCGAACTTCAATTTCGGCAAAATGCTGGCGAAACTATCGCCATTCCATTTAGTGAACGCGCCGAGCGGCATTAATACCAGCAAGGGCGCCACCAGCAGGCCAAAATTGGCACCGAACCAGGGTGCACCGACCGATACTTTTGGTAACGGCGCTGAATCTGGCGAAAGCCCCACTTTCACCGAGCTCATGATTTCCGTTACCAGCGGCCACAAAGTGCCGCACAGAACCAGAAAACAGCTGCTGACTAACAGCACATTATTGACGATCAAAAGCGATTCTTTGCTTACTAACGCTGCTTCTGAGGTCACCCGTACGCGCGAGGCGCGCAGCGCAAACAAGCTCAATGCACCGCCCGAAACGATGCCTAAAAAGGCCAAAATATACGCGCCACGCAAAGGGTCGCTGGCAAAAGCATGCACGGAGGTCAAAACCCCCGAACGCACTAGAAATGTTCCTAACAAACTTAAGCTAAATCCAGCGATCGACAGCAACAGCGTCCAATTGATAAAAGTGCCGCGTTTTTCCGTGATTGCCTGCGCATGAATTAACGCGCAAGCCACCAGCCAAGGCATGAATGAGGCGTTTTCGACCGGGTCCCAAAACCACCAGCCGCCCCATCCCAGTTCGTAATACGCCCACCAGCTGCCGAGCGCGATGCCGACCGATAAAAACGCCCAGGCGACATTCGTCCAAGGCCTACTCCAGCGCACCCATTGGCGATCCATTTTGCCTTCCAGCAAGGCTGCAACGGCAAAAGCGAACGGCACCGCCAAGCCTACATAACCCATATAAAGCATGGGTGGGTGGATAATCATGCCGGGATCTTGCAGTAGTGGATTTAGATCGTTGCCATCCGGCATCGGCGGCAACCATCGCGAAAACGGATTGCTGGTAAACACCAAAAAACCCATGAAGCCGGTGCCAATTAAGCCCAAAGTGCCTAGAACGCGCGCCCGCAGGGTTTCCGGCAAATGGCCTGAGAAGGCAGCAACCGCTAACGTCCAGCCGGATAACACCAAAGCCCATAAAAGCTTCGATCCTTCATGCCCACCCCAAACGGCGGTGTAGCGATAGATCAAAGGCAGCTCGGCGTTTGAATTGTCGGCGACATATTTGACGGAAAAATCCTGTGCGATGAAGGCATAGGTGAGCAGGCTAAACGCTAAGGCGACAAATACAAATTGCCCAGATGCCGCAGGCATGGATAACCGCATTAATGCGGTATTGCCACGCCAAGCGCCAAGCAACGGGGCCAGGAACAGCACCAACGATAAACACAACGCCAGAATTATCGCGATTTGACCGAGTTCTGGGATCATGGTGCGCAATCCACGACTTTGCCGCCGGCATCCGCCACGCGCTTTTCTGCGACTTTGGCGTAATCCTCAACGCCCGGCGGCTTGTAATTTTCATCATGTTTTGCAAGCACTTCGTCAGCATTCAACACGCCGTCCGGGCCAATCACGCCGGTAGCGACTGCGGTTTCCCCTTCCTTAAACAAATCCGGCAAAATTTTGTCAAAGCGTACCGATACGCAGCGAAAACGATCCGTCATTTTGAACTCACTCAACACACTTGCGCCCGCGGTTTGCGGATTCGGGCGGCGTAAGCTTCCTTCTTTGACCCAGCCGCCTAAGCGCACGCGTTTGGCAGTCGCCGCTTTGCCCTCGCTAATTTCAGTCGGGCTGTAGTAATGATTTAAGTTTTCGCTAAAACCCATTAGTGCCAGTGCTGTCGCGCTGCCTATTCCGAGCACCAACAGCCCAATTAGCGCAACGCGTTTCTTTCTTGCCTCATTCATTTGTGCTATCCACCAATTTTGTCAATGCTACTTTGCTCGTTCGCCCCAGGCTTGGGGCTGCCTTCTGTACGATTTCCTTCGCGCCGCTTGCGCATCACGGTTTCGCGTTTTAAATTTTTCAGCTCAAAAACCGACGCAAACCAATCTGCGGCGAATAATACAAAGCAAATTGTGTAAGCCGCGATGATGTAAGGCCAATGTCCACTCATGCTGCACCTGCCAAAACGTTGCGCGCCCAGGTTTTGCCACGTTCAAGTTTGAGCATCATTACCCGCGATTTCAGCAGCAACACCGCAATCCAGTAAAGTTTGACCGCTATAGTTAGTACCAAAAGCGGCCATAGCATGGTCATATGCATTTTGCTCTGCCCAGTAAAGCTGACAGTTTGCCCTTGATGCAGGGTGTTCCACCAAATAACCGAGTAATGAATGATCGGCACATTCACTACGCCAATCAGCGCCAGAATTGCCGCCGCGCGCGCACCAGCGCGGTGATCAGTATAGGAATGATAGAGCGCGATAATGCCCAAATACAAAAACAGCAACACCAGCTCTGAAGTCAAACGCGCGTCCCAACTCCAATAAGTGCCCCAAGTCGGTTTACCCCAGAGCATGCCGGTAATCAGCGTCACGGCAGTAAATACCGCACCCGTGGGCGCTGCTGCCACCACAAAAATTTCGCACAGTTTAATGCGCCAAATAAGTGCAGCTGCGCCCTGTATCGCCATAAATACGAATACAAACAAGCTCATCCACGCGCACGGCACGTGAATATAAATAATGCGAAAACTTTCGCCCTGAAGGTAATCTGCAGGTGCCATGACCAACCCACCGTATAAACCAATGGCCAGAGTGATTAAAGCCAGCGCCAAACATCCCCGCAACCAGGCTTGACTCCAAGCCCAGAAATTCGGTGGAGAGCCAAGTTGATTCAACCAAATCCAAAACTTGTTCATGTTTAAATGCGCCGCCGTGGGTGCGCCAGAATGATGAGGCGCGAGATTAGCACTGCCTACCCAAATTACCGTTAACCACTTGCGTTATTTCCGGTGCTTACAAGCTCATGCGCGCCAAATCTCGCAAAAAGCGACTGCGGGAGACTCGAAATAGGGACACAAAAAAAGTTAAAGAAATTAGCCAGGATTGTCCAAGCAAGTACGCCTGTATCGAACCAGACCTTCAGGAATTTTAAAGCGCTGGTATTGCTTGCTACGCGCTATAAATCCTCAAATCCAGAAGCAAACAGGCTTTCGGCACTACCTGGCTGGGTCTCAAAGCTCTGCGTCGAACTTACCGAACTCACGCCGCAGTGATTGACCGCGCGTACGCGCCAGTAGTAGCGTGTGCCGGGTGAAAGGCTGTTAGGGCTTTGCCATTGCGTTTGCGGACTATTGATGCCATAGCTCTGTCCTGCACTCATATTGGCATTGCGGGAAAGCTCCAAAACATATTGCAATACCGTGCCACTGTTGTTCCAGCCAAGCGTTGGGCGTAGCGGCTGCGGGCCAGTCAACGCCACCGGCGTTGGAACACCAGGCATCGTGTGTGTCACTAAATAACGTAGGTTTCTTTCTGCTAAAGAGCCCCCACCATTGACTGTCAACAAGACGTCATGAAATCCTTCCGCAGCACTTGCATTGATATTGCCAGCAACACTAATGCTAGTGGCACCTTGAAAGTTTGATGGCGTCACGAAAAGCGAAAATCCCACCGGCTGAGGCGCGGCCAAGGTGGCGCTCATGCTGCCGTTGAAACCAAGCGCTGGGTACACGTTGAAGTTCATTGGTTGCGGGTTTGGGTCGTTCGCAAGGCAAACTGGAATTTGCCCCAACGGTGTAGGAGTGACAAAAAATGGCGTTCGAACGCAGTTGACGCAGACTAAGGAAAAATCCTGTTGCAACATGCCAGGGCTATTGGGCAAAGCATCCCCAGCAATATTGCGCGCATAGACCTCAACTGACAGGGCACCGCTTATGCCTGCGGGAAAACTCACCAGTTCCAAGTTATTACGCTGATCAGCGTTGCCAAGGGTGGCGGAAAATCCATCGCTACCAAATACATTCCCTCGATACATGACATTGTTGTGTACAACTTCTAAATCCAGATCATTGACCCATGCAGCGGTCGTGCAGCTAGGGCTGTTGCATATGCCAGCACCAGGCGCGTCGGTATAAGCCAACACAATCTTTACCGGTTTCGCGGGATCTTTAACGCTGAAGTTCAGTGTTTGGCCTTGACTGGTTTGCACAAATACCGTCCGTCGATCCTGAAACACCGTGTTGGGAAGTTGTTCCAACATCAAGCCCAAGCGTAGTGAAC
>JAYVAQ010000231.1:0-2192 GCA_043750875.1 Rhodanobacteraceae bacterium | reverse complement strand
GGAAGCCGAGCGCGCTGGACAGCATCTGCGCTACCAGTTTTCCTATGACGCCTTGCGCCTGGATTTAACGCGTATTCGTTTAGGCATTCGCGAATACCGCGCCGGTGAGCTCTCACAGCCACGCGAGATTGAGCCGCTGAGCGGGGAGTATCGCCGATGAGCGCGCTTTGGCTGTTTATTGGCACCGCGATTGAGGCCGCGCCTAGCGCCGCGACTGATGTTAGCAACGCGGTGACGGCTTTTGAAAATGGCTCCGGCCTCAACGTGCGCGCGCTGGGTGCAGCGATCTCAATCATCGGCATGCTGGTGATTGCCGTGGGCTGTGCCTGGGGCGTGGTCGAGCAGATTCGCGCCAGCATGAAAGATGACCTTGCTCAAGGCCCGCTCTTTGCCCGCGCGATCATCGGTGCCGCCGTGATGATTTTTTGTTTACTGCTCTTTGCTAGCGGCACGGTCATTAGCAAGTACTGACGCCGCCAAAACCGACTTTCCAACCTCTCAAACCACCTAAAAAAAAGGAATTCCAATGACTCGACAAAACACTCTCCTCCTTGTGCTCGGCAGCTTAGTGATGGCTGGCGTTTCAACCGGCGCTTTCGCGCAAGTCACCGTGCCGAGTATCCCTCTGCCCGCTGGCGTGACCTCGGGCAATCCGATTGAAACCGGCGTGAGCCTGGGCAAATTGATTGCCGGTTACATTTTGGTTGGCATTTGCGGCATGGCGTTTATTTTCGCCTCCTACGGTGCGACGGTCGACATCATCGCTTGGTACAACGGCAAAAAGACCGGCGGTGAAGTCTATGGCAAGGCGTTGGGCATGACCGTCATTGCCGTATTTAGCGCGTTACTCGCGATTTTTGCGTTGACCAATATCGTCAATATCGGCGGCGCTGGCACACCTTAATGAGCGAGACTAAAGCCCTCAATCATGAGCCCATTGCTCTATTGGGCTTGACCCAATCGGAAGTGATCGTGGTCGCGGTACTCACCGCCGCCATGATCGTGCCGCTCGGATTAATCGTGGCGTTCGTTTCCGGCCCCTATTGGCTGGCAACGGGTGGCGCCACGATCATGCTCGGCGGCATTGGCCTTGGATATGCGCTAGCGACGTGGGTGGAACGCCAAAAAGCGGACACCCCTTCGAACTTTTTAATGCAGACCTGGGCGCTAAAAGTCTACGCAGCACCCTGGGTACCCAAAGCAGGCATTTATCACTTTCGCCGCACCGGCAAATAGCGAGCACACATGGCTTACATAGACGCGCTGCGCGATGCACAGCGCCAAATCACGCAACGTAACGTCTTGATTGTGGCGCTGCTTGCCCTGCTGGCAATCAGTACGCCCGCATGGCTGTGGGTGCCAAAAAACATTTCAATTGACGTGCGTCCCGGCTTAACAGCGGTGACACGCGCCAAGCCGGGCGAGATGCCGGCGGAAAATGTGTTTAATTTTGGCTTGACCGTGCTGCAGCAAATCTATCGCTGGCGCACCGATGGCAGCACGGACTACGTCACCAATATCCGTAATTTTGGACCGTTTTTTACCGAATCCTTCGCACGCACGCTACAGGCGGATGCTGACCAACGCCTCAATGCAGGTGAATTACGCGCCCGCACACGCGTTTGGGAACCGGTCGAGGGCAGCTATTTCGCGCTCGAGCGTGTGCAAGTCATCGATGCGCGAACCTGGCTTATTACGCTGGATGCCGACATCACCGAAGCGGTCAGCGGCCAGACGGTGAAATCAGGTGCCTGGCGCTATGAAGTGTATGTCCAAGCCATCGGCGCGGATCGCGACGTTAAACCCTACGGCCTGCGTCTCGCTGGCTTCAAACCCGGCACCCCGACCAAATTGGAAGCTACCCCATGATCAAACACGCGTTGTTCCAGCCTTTGTTCCACATCTTAAAATTGACGTGCCTGATGGCGCTGGCGCTCAACGCCGCCGCGAGCCGTCTGCTTTACAGCGACGTGCCGGTCAAACTGGCAATCACAGTCAATCACGAAATCGTGCTGCGCTTGCCGCAAGCCTGTGCGGTCGGTTTGCCCGCAGAACTGAGCACTACTTTGCGTGTGGAGAGCGCGGGTAGCGTGCTGTTGCTCAAAGCCACCGCCGCGTTCGAAAGCACGCGCATCGTCCTGCGCGGCTTGAACTCAAACCGGATATATCTTGTTGACGTGCGTGCCGCCGAA